>JAUVQL010000095.1 GCA_030598165.1 Acidobacteriota bacterium
ATCGAATGGTTCGAAAAAGAAAGCCGCACATAAACGCACATTAACGCGAATAAGACCTAATCAATCCAACGTTTCTTCAAATTTGCGTTCATTCGCGTTCATTTGCGGCTAGAATTCTTGAGTTCTTGAGTTCTTTGCTTTACAGCTCCGTCATCCCTAAAATGTTGAATCCGTTGTCGACGTACAAGATCTCGCCGGTGATGCCGCGCGATAGTTGGGAAGTAAGGAACACAGCCGCATCGCCGACTTCCGCCTGCTCGGTGTTTTTTCTCAGAGGAGCGTGAGTGCGGTGGTACTCCAGCATCTTCGAAATTCCATGCACTCCGGAAGAGGCGAGAGTCTTGACAGGACCGGCGGAAATGGCATTCACCCGAATACCCTTGGGTCCCAGGTCGGCAGCCAAGTAGCGGACCGACATCTCGAGAGCTGCCTTGGCGACCCCCATGACGTTGTAGTGTGGGACTACCCGGGCACCCCCAAGGTAGGATAGCGTCACGACACTCCCACCCCGACCCTCGAAGAGAGGAACACAACGCTTCGACAAGGCAGTTAACGAGAACGAGGAAATATCCTGAGCGATCTTGTATCCATCACGAGAGGTGTCAACGAAGCTCCCAACCAATTCCTCCCGAAGTGCAAAAGCCACGGCATGAACCATAAAATCGAGCCCACCGAACTCCTTCGCGATGGACTGGGAAAGTGCATCCATTTCTTCGTCACGCGTGACGTCACATGGCAATATGAGCGGGTCTTTGAGGTCTTTGGCTAGCTCCCTGACATTTCTCTCCAAACGCTCTCCTTGGTAGGTCACCGCCAGACGCGCTCCCTCTCTCGCGAGCGACTGGGCAATCCCCCACGCCAAAGACCGACGATTTGCTATTCCTACGACTAAGCCAAGTTTGCCCTCGAGGAGCATGCGTAACCTCCCGGAAGCGGGGACTATATCACTTGAAACGGACGATGAGGAAACCCTCTTTCGCTCAGTGCCCTGGTTCATAATTACGGTCACGAAGCGCTCAGATATCAGGCTTTTGCCTTCCCCACGAGTGCATGCTCTCGTAGGCATGGGCCACTTTGAAGAGCAAGGCCTCCTCGAAGGGGCCCCCAACTATCTGGAGGCTCACGGGAAGCCCCGAGCGCGTGTATCCGCAAGGGAGCGATATGGCAGGAAAACCCACCGTATTGAACGGGCTCGTCAGACGCAGCAAACCCGCACGAAGCTCCTCCCCGTTCGACAAAGACGTCTCCCCAATTCGCGGCGCAGGAGCGGGGGATGACGGACAAACGAGGACGTCGATGGTTTGGAATGCATTTCGAAACGCCTCGACGATCCGGCGCCTAGCTCGTTGAGCCGCAAGATATTCCGTAGCGCGAATGGTGAGCCCCAAACGAAGCAGCTCCCGGGTATTGTCACCGTAATCAGCCGGTCTTACACGTAGGTTTGGCTCGTGGTAGGACGTAGCCTCAGCAAACGAGATGACGTTACGGCAAACGAACTGGTGACGGACTTCGGGAATGGAGACTTGGATGGGATCCATTCCTACTTGCTCGAGGCTCTTTACAGCTGCTTGGAACAACCCCTCCACCTCTGGATCATTGCCTTCGAGAAAGTACTCTCGAGGAAGCCCTATCTTGAGCGAGGACGGCAATTCCGCCAGGTGTTCGCTTACGTTGCCCACTTCCCTGCGGCTGGTAGTCTGGTCCTTGGCATCGTAGCCGGCAATGATTTCATACAAAACGGCCGCGTCTTTGACCGACCGCGTCATGGGACCCACGTGGTCGAGGGTCCAAGCCAACGGAGTCACGCCAAAGCGGCTGACTCTTCCGTAGGTCGGCTTGAAGCCAACGGTTCCGCACAGGGCCGAAGGGATCCGGATGGAGCCACCTGTGTCCGTTCCAATCGAGCCGTACCCAATACCGGCGGCCAATGCCGCGGCCGAGCCTCCGCTCGACCCACCGGCGATGCGCTCCGTATCCCAAGGATTGTGCACGGGGCCGTAATGAGGATTCACGCTGGAGACTCCGTAGGCGAACTCATGGAGATTGGTTTTTCCGAGGAAAATCGCCCCTGCTGCCCGGAGCTTGGCCACCACCGTGGCGTCCCTCGAAGGGATGAAATCAGTGAAGATCTTCGAGCCCGATGTCGTACGGACGCCTCGGGTCCACAAAAGGTCCTTGAGCGTCAGCGGAACACCATGAAGGTGACCCAAAGAATCGCCGCGTGCTGCAGCCGCGTCTGCTTCGATAGCCGAGCGGACCGCTTCGGCTTTCGTGACAGTGATAAAGGCATTGAGCTTTGGCTCGACCTCGTCGATCCGACTCAGGTGAGATTCCACGAGCTCTCGCGCCGAGATCTCGTTCTTTGAAAGAAGATTCCTTATCTCCTTTAAGGAGCAAAACGCCAGCTCATCGAGACTCACTGCTTCCATCCTCCAGCGCCAGGATCGTCAACGGCTCCAATTCCGGGTCGATCAAGGAATCGAGTTCTACCAACCCCTCCTTTATCGCGACGAGCCGTTGATGAAGCGATTCGAGGTCCTCGCGTTCCACGGAAACGTCAGCAAGCTCTTGTAAAGCTCGCTCCAATCCTTCACGGCTCAGCCGTCGCGCGGACTTTCTATTCTTCTCCATCGTTTCGCCCTCCTCAGTCAACGGCGCAGACGGATGAATTCTAATGCAACTTCAGAAAAAAAGGGGGCTCTTCGCGGATTCGAGTGGGTCATTTTCGCGGCATCGATTGCAAGAAAGCTTGTGCCACAAGGGTCCGCGGGCTTTCCTGGGCATAAAAACCTGTCCCAATTTTCGGTGACGTAGTAGTCTGACTGCGTGAAAAGTCCGAAGTCGAGTCGAGAGCTGTTCTCCCTACCAGGGTTTGTAGCCCGATCCAGGTTGCGGGGCTTCTTCGGAGACCGGTTGCACAGATCGTCGTTCTCCGGCGTCGAAAAAAACGGCTGTGTGGCTTAATCCCAAAATAACTGATCACAATACTCTGAGAGTTCGTCTTCGCGCACCTCTTCAAATCCTCCAGACAATGACACAATCGCTCCCCTCTAAAAAAAATCGAAAAAGATCATTTTTTACTTGACAAGTCTGCCGACCGCTTTGAATTCAAGTCGCAATCCCGATCGTGAGTCGGTGTCAGACACCGATAGAGGGTCATTACAGCCCTTGATCGGTTGAGGAAGGCTTCGAAGTCATCTAAGACATTAGAAGTCCCATGTGGATCAATACAGGCGGAGAAAAAATCGTCGGTTATATTACAGGTAGGGAGTAAAGGTCATGGTAAAAGAGATTAAAGCATACTTCGAGACGCTCGAAGGACTCACTACCCAAGCGCTCGCCCACTCGGCCGAGAAGTTGGTCCGCGCGGAGAAGCGAAACGTCGCCCTTCTTATCGCTCACATCGCGGAGATGTCGAGAAGAAAGGCGGAGCTCGCCTGCGGATACAAGAATCTCTTCACGTATTGCGTAGAGAAGCTTCACCTGAGCGAGGGCTCGGTGGCGATGCGGATCCAGGTGGCGAACGTTGTGAAACGTTTCCCTCAGCTCCTCGTTGTTCTAGCCGACAACCGTATCAGCCTGACGGTCGCAGCTCACCTTGCACCCCACCTTCGCGAGGACAACGTCGACAAGCTCCTTTCGGACTGCGCCGGGATGACGAAGCGAGCCGTGGAGGTGTATCTCGTTGAGGTCAAACCGAAGCCTGTCTTCAATCCATCGATACGTAAGAGACCTTCTTCTAAGAGGAGCAGCGACAAGGCTCGGGAGGAGGGGCAACAGGAAGCTACGCAAGAGAGGCAACAGCCCAAGCAACCAGGCCAATCTCCTTCCACAGAGGAGACGCCGAGCCAGCCTCCGCCGAGCCCCTCTGCGAACCTGCTCGAGCCGGCACGCGCCGAGGTGTTCAATTTCCGCTTCTCCGCTGACAAGAACTTCAAGGAGAAGTTCGAGCGACTGGCCGAAGTTCTCGGTGTCGAGAATCCCTTGAAGAACATGGCCGAAGTTTTCGAGCGGGCCATGGACATCTCGCTCGAGAAAAAGGACCCGAAGAAGAAGCTCGAGCGGCGGCTCGAGATGGAGCGCAAGCGAGGTGCGGTTCAAAAAAAAGCTCGTCCGGACGAGGTGGCGTCAGCGGGTGGCGCTCCATCGGGCTCAGACAACGAAGCGACGTCCCGCTACATTTCTTCCGAAGTACGCGAGCGCGTTTACGCGCGCGCAGCTTACCAATGTGAATTTCAGGCTCCTGACGGAACGCGGTGCAGCTCCAGAACGGGACTCGAGATCGACCACGAACGGCCCTTTGCGATCTATCGCAGTCACGACGAGCGCCACCTTAGGTTGCTCTGTCGTCGTCATAATCGCTTCCAGGCCGAGCGTGTTTACGGGGCCGAGTTCATCCGAACCAAGATTGAAGAAAAAAAGCAACAGAAGGTTTCTCGACGCGGCATCCGGCAATCCTTTAGGTCAACGTTCGGCCATTGATGCCGAGGGGAGTGCCCCAAGTAAAGCAGATAAGGTCGGCGCGCTTCCAGATCCACCGAGATGAGAACTACCTCAAGCTCAGATAGTCGCAGCGTTTCTGCCCCCTTTGGGTCGAGGCGCCTCAAAAGGCCCACTGTGATCTGCGAAGAGCCCTATTAATAATCACATCATGGGAAGAAGGCTACTCCATGCGTCTTGCCAATGCGGCCACGTCTGAGAAGGCTCGGCCAAAGTCGAATGCTTCGAAATCCGCAGGACGTAGGACGGGCCTTAGTTCCGTCTCGACTTGCCTTTGCAGTTGTTCCCGACGTTCATCACTCAAGACAATCGTGTCATTGCCAGGTACGGCAAGTTTTTGCTGAACGAGAGCGACGAAGTTGCCGCCTCCCGGATCAAAGCGTCCTGTTTGAACAGCATAGTCGAAGTCGTAGAAATCCCGCACAGCGGGCTCGCGTCGCGAGAGGGCGGCCCGTGCCTTCTCGGCGTAGGCCTCCACCTCTGCAATGGCCCTCACCGTGAAGGGTGAGACAATCGGCTCTCCTCTCACCGGATCCAAAAGCAACGTTCGAGCGTGCTGCGCCTCGGAATTCATGAGAAGTGGCTCACGGAAGCCTATTTCCAGTTTGATCGTCTCGAGCTCCTCCGCGATCTGCGATTGATATCTGAGAATGGAGAGGTACTGCGTTGACACATTGAAACCACGCAGCGGTTCCTCGACCCGAAAGATCCGCAACGCACCTGGTATCGCAGCTGCGGTCCGCTTCA
>JAUVQL010000214.1 GCA_030598165.1 Acidobacteriota bacterium
AGCTGGTCGGTATTTAGAATCATCTAAGAGTAAAGTTTAGATGACTTTGGCGGAAAAGAGAAATTCGGGCGTGATAGAATGTCGCTGTTCAAGGAAGGGGTAGTATCCCGCGATGCGTCCCAAAAGACTTCTGATACTTGTAACCGCCCTACTCACATCGACATGTGTATCACGCCGGGTAGACTTACCACCTCTCATCCCACCGACTCGCGAGGCTTCACTGTCCGAGCTCGTTGACATCATCAACCAACGGCAGGAGATCTCCACCTTCATATCGAGAGTCGAGCTACAATTCGTCACTAGAGAGCAGGACGAGGAGGGCAAGGGGCGACGCTACCGCTCTGGGCAGGGACGGATTCTGCTCGCTCGTCCCGGGAATATCTTGCTTACCATCGAGGCACCCCTACTTTCAGCGAACATCGCGGACATGGCGTCCGACGGTGACCGCTTCCAGCTCCTCATTTACCCGGAAGAGTACCGGGCCCTCATATTCGGAAGCAACAAAAAATCATACGCCGCAGAGACTCGGAAACTCGACAGCGATCCGGAATTACGGAAAGCCGGCCCATTGGTCAACATTAGACCACAGCATTTCACGGGTGCCTTTCTATTCGATCCCATCGAGATCGACAATGCCTACATGGAGGAAGCCCGTCCCCTCGAAGACGACGACCGGCCGAATGCAAAAAAGGAACAAAAGGTCGTCCGAAGCTACTATGTCGTTTCCGTCGTTCGACAGGGTAAACGGACGACAGAATCAAAATACTGGTTCGACCGCACCCGCGATATGGCGCTCGCTCGCTTGCAGCAGTTTGACTCGAAGGGCCTCTTGGCTGGCGACATCACGTACTCCAAATACTGTCCCCCCGAGCCCAATACCGGTGTCCGCTTCCCCTCTGAGATTTACATCGATCGACCCTACGAAAACTATGCCCTCCGGATCACTTTGAAATCGGATTCCATCCAAGTGAACCGCGAAATCCCCTCGAGCGCCTTCACACTCCAACCCCCTCCCGAGTGGGAAGATACCCTGCGCCGCGTGGACTTGGACAAGAGAGCATCAAAGTGAGAATTCAAGAACCCAAGAACTCGAGAATGCATTTATTAGTAGGCGGTCGGTTTGGTGAAGGCGGTGGTAAGATTCTTGAATTCTTGGGTTCTTGAGTTCTCGAGTTCCTACGCTGACGAGCGCCCGGAAATCCTAAGCGCGATGGGTCCAATGGCACTACCCAATCCCATAGTGATAAATGCTATTCCCCAAGCGAGCCCGGCGCCCCCAAAGAGGTCCAGAACGGCCCCAACGGCTAGCGGGCCGAGGAAACCGGCCCCAAATCCCAATGTGGAATGAACTGCTAGGGTTGCGCCTTTGCAGCCCGGTGGAGCAGCGGCCACGGCTCCAGCAGTGAGTGACGCGGAATCTGCCATAACCGTCACGCCGTAGATGAGGCACAAACCGATGACGAAGATAGTCGATGACGATGCAGAGAAACCGACGCTGCAGCTCACGAGAAACGACACTGTCATTATCAAAGTAATCGTGCGGCGTCGTCCAAAACGTACCGCCAGCTCATTCCCACCTATGCTCGCGGGAAGCCCCAGTAAGTTGACGATGGCCGCGATGAGCGTCAAGTTCCACGCCGATCCCCAAACCTTCAGACTCTGGTTGAAGGCTAGGAAAGCCACGACCCAGGACCTGAAGCTAAATAGCTCCCACGCATGGGCCGTATAAGCCAGGATATAGGCCATGGCAGCCTTTGTCTCGAGAACGGGACGAAAATCGAGGAGGCTCCTGAATTCCGACGCTCGGAGAGACCGACCGGCGGGAAGCAGCGTTATGATGACGACGGCTGAAGCCAAGGACCCCAAGGCGGCCAACCCAAAACTCCACCGCCAGTCGAGAAGTGCGGCAATCTCTCCGGACATAAAATATGAAGCACTGGCACCGATACTAAAGGACGACGTGTAGAAAGCGATATATCGGGATTGGAGCGCTCCCTCGGTGTGATCGCTCAGAAGCTTCAAGCCCGGCATAAACGTGCCGGCAAGGCCCATTCCGGCAACGAACCTAAAGATCAAGGCTGGCCAAAGACCATCCGCCAAGAGTCCGTAGGCTAGGGTAGATAGGCCGGAGAAACTCGCCCCAACAAGGAGGACCCGACGAGGATCCACTCGATCCGTGAGACTCGTCAGAATGGGCACAGACAGCATGTACCCGGCGTAGTAGATGCCGCTAATCCATCCTGCCTGGGTATTACTGAGATCCCACTCGGACAGGAAGGAGGGAATGAGAGCTGGGAAAGTGGCAAATCCCGCCATCCCCGTAATCTCTGTAAGGCATAGAGTGGCGGTAATTTGGACCTTCGACATGGCAGACAAAACTCCAGGCGACCCCAAATCGTATCAACGAATAGGCCGGCTAAGGAAAAAAAGAGATGGGGTCAGTCCCCGGATGGCGAGAACCTGTGGAAATAACTTCCCTCGAAACCGGTTACCTCAGATGTGATAGTATGCGGCCAAAGTCCGCACCCTGAGATTGTTCAATATGAAAAAGCCAGCGCCTATCGTGGAGTCCGCTCGCCTGGAAGCTCTGCGCGAGTACCGGGTCCTCGATACTCCGCCGGAACCGGAATTCGACGACCTCACCTCTCTGGCCGCCCATATCTGTGGGACCCCTATAGCGTTGATGAGTCTGGTCGACGAGAAACGATTGTGGTTCAAATCGAAGATAGGCCTGACGGCAACGGAGAGTCCCCGGGAAATATCCTTTTGTGCAAAGACGATTTACGAGCCCGATCTTTTCGTCATCACGGACACGCTTGCTGACGACCAGTACGTCGACCATCCCATGGTGACATCCAAGCCCCATATCCGGTTCTACGCCGGCGCCCCCCTCGTCAATCCGGACGGACACGCTATCGGAACTCTCTGTGTGATCGACCACGTCCCACGCGAACTGAATCCTGAGCAAAAGTCTGGGCTTAGGAGCATCGCCCGCCAAGTCGTCAGTCAGCTCGAGATTCGCCGCAAGCTCGCCGATCTGGCCCGAGCCATTGCGGAACGGCGGCACGTGGAGGAGGAACTGGACGTCTTGTTCAACCTCTCCCTCGACATGCTGTGCATCGCCGACTTCAACGGCTACTTCAAGCGACTGAATCCGGCTTGGGAGAAAACTCTCGGCTACACACGGCAAGAGTTAATGGAAAAACCCTACGTGGAGTTCGTCCATATCGATGACCGCCAACCCACGACCTCGATAGCAGAAAGTCTTTACACCGGTGACGACGTCCTCTCGTTCGAGAATCGCTACCTTGCCAAAGACGGCACCTACAAGTGGTTGCTGTGGAACGCCACCCCGGTAGAAGAAGAAGGGATGATCTACGCCGCGGCGCGTGACATCACCGAGCGCAAACACGCTGAAGAAAGGCTCGAGAATTACGCCAGAGATCTCGAATCAGCGAAACGTG
>JAUVQL010000148.1 GCA_030598165.1 Acidobacteriota bacterium
AACGACTCGGTCGGAAAGACCCAGTCTCTCGACTTGACGCTCGAGGTTCTCGCGCTGAGGGCCGGATCCGACGAGTACGAGTCTGGGGCCTGACCCAACGTGGCGGAAGGCTTCGACCAAAAGGTCGCAGCGCTTCAAAGCGTCGAGTCGTCCTGCGAACAGCGCATAATCTCCAAAGTCGCCCGATCGGTAGCGGCCGGCATACCGGGGGGGCGGGTAGAGCGCGGTGGATGCGATGGAGTTGAAGCGCTCCAGTCTCGCCGAGACGTTTTGTGAGATCGTGAAAATGTCTCGGGATTCGCGAAGCGTCTTGTTGTCCATGCGAATGACGGTTTGGCGGATCTCCTGCTCTTCCGGATCGTCGGTGAAGCTGCAGTAGGGGGTCCCGTAGAGATCGTAGACTTCCCTGTGCTGATGAAAGAGCCAGGTGACCTTGACCGGATGCCTCACGAGGTAGGAAGGGAACTTTGTGGGGATCACCATATCGATGGGCATCCCATTCGACTCTTCGAGCTCTATCCACCGCCAGAGAAGAGCTTGCTTCATGAGATCCCCGACGGGATACCACTTGAAGGGTACGTTGACGATGTCCACCTTGTAACCGCGTGCTCGGAGCTGGTCGGACAGCTCTCCTACGAGAATCTCGGCTCCACCGGTGATGAAGGGAGCTTGAACCGCGCAAATACAAATCGTGCGTCGAGGCATCGAGTTTGCCCTAGGTTTCCTTAGCGTCGGGGGATGTCTCTTTTGACGACGTGACGAGGCGATTTTCCAGGGACTGAAGCTCCTCGCGGACCTCGCGAAGGGAGCCTTCCAGGTAAAGGTGATTTTGTTCCGCCGTTTCAAAGACAAAATCGATGCGCTTGATCAAGTCATGCACGTGCTGGATCAGCTCCTGTTGCAAGATCAGGTGCCGCTCGTCAATCTCCTCCATGCGTTTGCCGTGTGCCCCCAAAACCTCATCGTAATGGGTCACGAGTCGATCCACGCGCTCATCGATGTAAGTGGTGATGTCGTTATCGAACCTTACCTGAGACGAGTTCCACTCTGTTTGTCGCTCGATAAATGGTCCGAGTGCGAATCGGATGAGGCGCCGGAGCGGGCGCCGCAAGGGAGAGAGTAGGCGCCCCAGCCCTCCTCGAGAGGGAGCTTCGAGTGACCTGGAGACATCCCATGTTTCATTCAGGAGACTTCGATCAGGAGATGTGCCGTCCCTAGAGGTTTTCTCCACCGGTGGCATGGTCTCGAGCCGCTTGGTTGTCGCCTTTGGCTCAGTGTAACTCGGAAGCTTCCTTTCGGAGACGTCCTCGGAGCGTGCACGATTTCTCAAATCGCGTAATGCGCCCGTTAATTGCTGCTTTTTCTTGTTGTTAGAATCGCTCACTAGGTTCTTCTTACCCCATTTTTCTCCAAGCTGTCAACACAGGTTGCGTCATAGGTGGTCTCACTCGGGATTTGTGGACACTGTCCTCCGCAGGTGACGGACCTCTTGGCCCTCTGGACCCGTCCGTGCCGCTCCAGAGAAGGAGGCACGAAAATGCTTAATTTTAGGGTTGCATGTTCAGAAGTGGATATGCATAATGTCTATCTATTACTTATTTGGTCATATTGGTTAGGGAATAAATAATGGACCTTTGGAGTAAAAAGGGGACAGGGAGTGTAAAGCTTTTGACCTATGTTGAAATTGGACTCCAGGGAACCAAAATCCATAAATTGCGTCTAATCAAGCATATCGATAGCTCAACAAACTTTGGCACAGGACTTGTAAGCAATTTGCTATAGGGAGCTAAGTTAGAAAGGATATACGGATGAGTACAACACAGACCGTGTACGGCCTCGGTCTAGATGTAGAACAGGTAGAAGAAGAACCTGCCGCTGATAAAGCGATTCGGGGAGGTTCCGGAGCGGATCTCGATGCGCTGGGGCAATACCTGAAGGAAACCCATCGTTATCCCCTGCTGAATCGGGAGACAGAGCAGCAAGTCTCTCGTGCGATGCGGGCCTCGGAAAGCCACCTGAAGAAAAAGCCGTCTGGCGAGGCGAGCCGATCGGTTAGAAGGCAGTTCGATGAAACCCGTCAGCGGATGATCGAAAGCAATCTTCGACTCGTCGTTTCCATTGCTAAACGTTATAAGAATATGGGCATGGAGCTCTCCGATCTCGTGCAGGAGGGCAATATCGGACTCATGCAAGCGGTCGAGCGGTTCGATCCCCGAAGGAACCTCAAGTTTTCCACATATGCAACCTGGTGGATTCGCCAGGCCATCACTCGAGCTCTTTCTCAAAAATCGAGAACCATCAAGGTTCCCATCAACAAGCTGGAGCTCGTCCGTATGGCAACCCGGGCTCGCGGCAAATTGGAAGAGCGTCTGGGCAGGGACCCTTCGGTCAAGGAGATCGCGAAGGAAGTCGGTGCTCCGGCGCATCAAGTCGACATCGCGATGAAGTCGATTCCGCATCTGGAGTCTCTCGACGCACTTGCTGTCGAAGACGGGAGCCCCCGTTGGGAGCTTCAGTCCGACGAAAAGTCTGAATCGCCGTGGCAAGTCGTCCTCGATCGCGATATGCGCGAGAAAGTGCGAGCTGCTCTCGAGCTGTTGCCACCGCGCCAGCAGTTGATCGTCCGCATGCGCTTCGGCATCGGATTCAATTCCGAGTACAACCTCGAGGAAATCGGCAAGGTTCTGAACTTGACGCGCGAGCGCGTCAGGCAGCTCGAGGTGGAAGCGCTACGTCGTCTGAGAGCGACCGGCGACCATCGAGCCTTGAACGACTTCTTGAGGAAGTAGAGAACATAAGCAAAGCGTAGTGGGTAGCGTGATTGGGTTCACGCTACCCACTTCTGTCTCTATTCCACTTTGTCTCGCCATCCTGGCATCCGACGCCTCAGAAAGCCGTCCGAAGTGTGCCTATGACGGTCGGTATCCAATTGATGAGCAGGAGCGTCATGAGGGGTATGAGTGTCCAGTCGAAGACTCGGCCAACTCTGGAAATGCGGGAGCGCCATCCCGGCAGTCCAATCCAGGTGAGCCTGTAGACGAGCTGCAGCACGAGGAATCCCACTACAGCCGGCCCCATGCGGTGATATTGAAAGCTCACCTTCCAGTCTCCGTGTACAGCAGAGACGACGGATCGAGTCAACCCGCAGCCGGGACAAGGGATGCCGGTGGTGTTTCTCAGAACGCACAGGCCGGGCAGGGTCACCGGGCCGATTTTTAGATTCCCGGTCGAAGGAGTCAAGAGGGCCGCGGACAAGAAAATGCCGGCGCAGACGATCAAAACGACGAGATGGCCTGCGGCTGTGCCTGCCTCATCATCCGATGAAGAAGAAGGACCGAAGGGGACAGGCATTTGCTGGGCCTCATCGAAAAGCAGCCTTGATTTCGGTCTTTTGCAGAACGATCAGACTCCAGATCCCCATAGGAAGACCTATGATGCAACAGGGGCTGATACAGGGCACCATGGCCAAGATACTGGCCGCCATGGCCAGACCCCATTGCCGGAGATTCCTCATCTCTATTGATGCGTAGATGATGATGCCGGCAATCAAGAGCCCTATCCCGGCCGATGCCACGCCGACGCCGCCTGAGAGATAGTTGATGAACTGTTCCTCGCGCCCGCCGCCTGTGAACGAGCTCAAACCGACACCCAACATATTGATGATGAGACCTAAGGCCTGCAAAAGACCGCCAATGATGGCGGTGATTAATAAACCAATTGCCGGCCCCGACACTTCGGCGATGGCTCGATCGGACGAGACAGGAGCCTGCTGAGGCGGACGGTAAGGGTCTGGCGGGGGTGGTGGCGGCACAGTCGACATATGAAACCTCCCTTTGAGGCTTATTGTGTCCTCTCCCCTTCGTGTTTTCAAAGTCAAAAAGGGCGAGTTCTGGTCTAGATCGATTGAGAGACTCGTTGGGCAGTGCTACCATGCGTGGGCTCGGAGGGTTCGTCATGCCAGTAATCACTGTTAGGAAATCTGTCGAGAGTAGAGGTCACAACCACACGTTGGACATCACAACCGACGTGGCTGGAGCCGTAGCAGAGTCAGGTATGAGTTCGGGGATCGCCACGATATTCGTCACAGGATCAACTGCGGGAATCACTACGATCGAGTTTGAGCCTGGATGTGTTCACGATTTGGATGCTGCATTCGAGCGACTCTTCCCTCGTGATCTCCAGTACCGGCACCACGAACGATGGGGAGACGATAATGGTCATAGTCACATCCGGGCGGCAATGCTGGGGCCTTCGATGAGCGTTCCCTTCGAACAGGGTCAGCTCCTTCTAGGAACCTGGCAGCAGGTCATCTTGGTCGATTTCGACACCCGTCCACGAACCCGAAACTATGTCGTGCAGATAATGGGTGAGTGAGAAGCAAG
>JAUVQL010000143.1 GCA_030598165.1 Acidobacteriota bacterium
GAAATGGACTGACATTGTCTACAGCAAGAAAGACGGCGTTGCCGTTGCCATGCTCAATCGGCCGGACCGTCTGAACGCCCTCCGACGTACGACCCTCCGTGAGCTTCGAGGCATCCTCGACGAGGTTCAAGAAGACGGTTCCGTGCGGGTTCTCATACTGAGCGGTCAGGGTCGTGCCTTTTCCTCCGGGGAAGACCTAAAGGAGCTATCCGACCAAATGAAAGGGGAGAAGCTCTCCAAGGAACAGGTACGCGAGCACGTTCAAGAGCTGCAAGACCTGACCCGGCGCATCGTGAACCTACCCAAACCCGTCATTGCTGCCGTGAATGGAATTGCCGTCGGGCTCGGCGCTGAGCTGGCTATTGCCTGTGACGTTCGTATCGCATCCGAGAAAGCTTCGTTTGCGTTTCGGGAAGTCAAACGAGGTCTTTTCGAGACCAACGGCGTCATGTACCTCCTCCCACGACTGGTGGGAAGTGGCCAGGCGGCGGAATGGCTGCTCACTGGCGAGGACGTTCCTGCCGAAACGGCACTTACCGCTGGTTTGGTCACCCAAGTCGTTCCTGAAAGTGAGCTTTTGGACATTGCCAAGGATAAAGCAAGAATCCTAGCCGCCAACGCGCCCATTTCGGTTCGTCTGGTCAAACAAGCATTGAGACGCACCTACGACATGGATTTCGAGGCGGTCATGCAGCTCGAGGTTGATGGTGTATTGGAATGTGTCGCCAGTGAGGATTTCGTCGAGGGAATCCGCTCATTCGTGGAAAAGCGTCCGCCGGAGTTCAAGGGACGATAGGATGGTCCCTTGTTACAACAACACGTCGGTTGAACCTATGTCCTGCAGATAACGTATCAACAGGTGGAGCTTGCATCAACCGTCATCCATATGCAAGGTGCTGTTGTGAAGCCAAATACGATCGGTTGGGGACAGCGTTGTTGCATCATCATCATCATCCTCTTGGGCTCATTGAGCCCGAGCCTTGCAGGAGCTGACAATCCCGGAAGAGGATGGGAGCGATACGAAACCCCTGAACAGGCAGGATGGTCTTCAGAAAAGCTGGAAGTCATTTATCGTGAAAGCAATGCCTCGGCTCTCATGGTCATTGAAAGGGGCAAGGTTGTCGCTGCCTTGGGCGATATTCATAGAAAATTCAAGTGCCACTCCATCAGGAAGAGTTTTCTTAGTGCGCTCTACGGCATCCACGTGGACCTCGGCGACATCGACCTGAACCAGACGTTAAGAGACCTGAATATCAGGGATGTCGTTCCCCTGACGGAATCCGAAAAAAAAGCGCAGGTCGGAGACCTACTGAAAGCGCGCTCTGGTGTTTATATCCCTGCCGGCGCCGAGACGGCTTCGATGAAAGCCGAACGCCCTCAACGAGGGAGTCACGAGCGGGATACCTTTTGGTACTACAACAACTGGGATTTCAATGTGTTGGGAACGATCTTCGAAAAAGAGACGGGGACCGACATCTTTTCTGATTTCTACCGTCGTATTGCGGTGCCGTTGGAGATGGAAGACTTCAGAGCCTTGGACGGAACACATGATTATTCTGAGCGGGATGTCTCAATCCATCCCTCCTATCCTTTCAAGATGTCCGCTCGAGACATGGCCCGGTTCGGACAACTCTACCTTCAAAGGGGCCGTTGGAACGGGCGTCAGATCATACCCGAAGATTGGATCGAAGAGAGTACCTCTTCCTACTCATCCATCTACCGCGGCAAGGAAGGTTATGGTTACCTGTGGTACATCATCGAGGACTTTAATGGGACGAAGATGTACTACACCGCCGGAGCGGGTGGGCACTACATTGCGGTGCTTCCTGCTGAGGATGTTGTCATTGTTGTTCGTGCGGACACCTATACCGCCAAATACCTTCGTATTAGAGACGAGCTGATCGAGCGCATTCGAGAGGCAAAAGTTGCAGAAGCCGCTCCAAGTCCGAGGTTCGTTCCATTGCGTGCGGCCATAAATGGTCTGAAGCTCTACGAGCTCAACCGCGGTCAACGACAACAATACGTTAGGGAGTACAAGGGTCAGTACATCAATGGGGCAAGTTCTGAAGCTCACGATCACACGTTCTATATCGTCGAGAGAGGAAGTGATTTGATCCTCGAGAGGTATGAGTACTTCTACCACTTCAAACTGCTTCCCCTTTCTCTGAACAAGTTTTTCGTCGAAGACCTGGAGTTGTTCTTGGTCTTCGATCTCGACGACAAAGGCCATCCGGTCAATCCCGTTTTCCACAAAAGCGAAGCCACCGAGCTTCTCTATCGCAAAATAGTTAACGAAGGTGTGGAATCCGCACTCACTCACTTTGAAGAAGTAAAGGAAGATCTCACGGACGAGTTTGATTTGAGATTTCTGGCTCATCATTTCGAATCGATTGGCGAAGCTCCTGAAGCAATAGAACTACTACGGTGGAATGTGTTGAAGTTTCCGGTATCGATTGAGTGTAACCGGAACTTCATCAATAAATACTCGGAGCAAGGGGACATCAGGGCGCTGACTAGGATTTATGGAAAAACGCTGGGCCAATTGAAGCAAGGCACGACCGAACATCAAATCGTTCAGTGGTTCTTCCAATGGCTCCGGGCCAGGGCATACCCGGCGGACTTAAGCGATGAGGAGCAAAGCCGGTACGTAGGAGTCTACAGCCCGCGCCACATCATCGTGGAAGATGGTGATTTGTATTACTACAGAGACGATCGAGCGAACATCAGAAAATACAGACTTTTGAAAACCAGCGCAAATGTGTTCGTTTTGGATGATCCGTTCGGCGATGGCTTCCGAATTCAATTCGTGATGGGCGAAGGCGAAAAAGCGGTCAAGATTATGGGAATTTACATCGACGGACGTCAAGACGAGTCGCCTCGGAGCGACTCGACGAGCTAGTTGTTCGGTCTATTCCTCAGCCGGTCCGCACCCGCCACTTGCTAGCTCCGGCCGGTCGCAAAAATCCTTCCCCGTGACAACCTCACCGTAACGAAAAGGATTCATGATACAGGGGTGTATTATACACATCTGTATGATGCAATTATGTATCATAGAGTCCAAAGCGAGTGGACTCCATCTTGGCAATGAGAGGTCAGAAACCGCGGCGTGAGGAATCTGGCGGAGAGGATTTCGATTTAGTAGAGCCCTACCTGTCCGGCCGCGACGAGAAGCCAGCGTAAGGCAAATCCACCCATCAACAGGAGAACAGGTGCCACCAAGGTTGCGCGCATCTTGTGGCGTGATTCGTAAACCTCCAGGAACAGAGGCACCATCAACCCGGCGATGACAACCAGGGACCAGAATACCGCCGTATAGGATCCCCCCAGAAAGAGATCAGCGGCTTGGCGGCCCAGTTGACCACTTCCATTCATGAGATCCACGAAGAATAGACCCAGCAGGACCAGCTCGAGTCCGATGGCGGCAATGTCCAGGTTTCTTACGAGACGGTGTTCCTCTTTGTTGATGGGGAAGAGCATGAATAAGGCGGCTCCAGTCGAGAGTCCGGAGACGAGGAAGAGGGGACCCAACAATCCCGAGCTCCACAGCGCTCTAGCTCCGAGGGTGCCGAGCAGAATACCTGTGTAGGCGCCCAACGCGACACCGAGTATCAAGTTGGACCACTCCAAG
Source organism: Acidobacteriota bacterium (assembly GCA_030598165.1). Next base: position 3,629 of record JAUVQL010000143.1, read on the forward strand.
GCCCGGAGGTGGCGGATGGCAAAGTCTCGAAGCTGTCCCATGAAGTTGTTCAAAGACGCCCAACCCAGGAAGCCCGCATGGCTTTCAACCTCCCTAGGTGTCAAATAGGCCAAGCCCAACCACAAAACGGCCGGGTAGATCAAGACGAGGATCCAGGAACCCCATGACATGGGCGATGTCCACTGAAACGCGGTGTAAAAGCGAAAGACATGGATTTTGTATTCCAGATCCAACAGCAGGGCGAACATGCCCACGGACAAAATCACGGGTGCCGCAAAAGGTAGCCAACGGGACCAATTCGATCGCTTGTCCCCGAGGCGCCATGCGAGTAGGGGTGCCAAGATCATCAATCCAGCGGTCAGGCCTCCCAAGAAGAGGTATACCGGAATCTCCCAACCCCAGATATGAAGGCTGGGATCAACGAGGTGACTATTTCTTAAGATTTCGAGTTCCGTCATGAGTCGTTGCCTCTAGTTGCACCCACCGCCACCTTTTTTCTTCTTGGGAACATAGACCGCGGTTGGCGCTGGGGGTGGTGCTGCAGCTTGGCCGTCTCCGGTTAACGTCTGGTAGAGAGCCGCCTGGAACAAATAGTCCCTTCGATCTTCCTCTGAGGTTGCCGGTCCCGGTGGCTCCGGTACGGTCAGTGCGAACTGGTTCCAGGCTTCGAAACCGTTCTCAAGTGCAAAGACACGTCCTTGATAGCCGAGTGTCGCCGAAGGTATCTCTTTTTGGCCGTTCTCGGTGACCACTATGAGGTCTTTGTGACCTGGAACGTACTCCAATCCAAGATTCGCAACGTCGCC
>JAUVQL010000068.1 GCA_030598165.1 Acidobacteriota bacterium
CGTCAGGACGGTATGATCGCCGGCGTTTGTGGAGGCCTGGCGGAGTACTTCGATGTCGACCCCTCTCTAGTGCGGCTCGTCTTCATCTTGACCGTTTTCTTGGGAGGTGCGGGACTGCTTTTGTACCTCGTCGCATGGCTCATCGTTCCTGAAAATCCGGAACAGAGCCCCAGCCCCGCCTTCGAGAAGAACCAGAAGCTGAAGGACGACGTCGTCAAGGAACTGCGTCGAGCCGGAAGTAGCTTAGGGGACAAGCTCGAGGACTCGATTGAAGAGCTCGAGGGGCATCCCGAGCGGCGTTCCATGGTCTTTTTGGGGCTTTCTCTCATAGTGTTGGGCGCCGCGTTTTTGTTCAGGCATCTCATACCGTGGCTGGAGTTGCAGGAGCTCTGGCCCGTCCTCCTCATTATTATAGGTGTGCTACTGCTCTTCGGCGCAGCGAGGCGGGAAAAGGCCTCGTAGTTCGCGTGGGGTCAGTGGAGTGGTGGGCGATGCAGGATTTGAACCTGCGACTTCTACCGTGTGAAGGTAGCACTCTCCCACTGAGTTAATCGCCCGTCAAACCGGCCACAGTTATAATTCAAAGGGAGTTTTACGTCAAGGGATAGCTGGGATGCAAGAAGAAACGACCGCTTCTACTACAGGCCAAAGCACGAGGTCCTCCTCCGAGCCGGTCCAGGACCTCGCGGCACTAGTGACAAACCTAGGCCGTTCTATCGAGGGAGTCATTCGGGGAAAGAGTGAGGTTGTAACGCTTGCTCTGGTATCACTTTTCTCGGAGGGCCAAGTACTCATTGAGGATGTTCCAGGGGTAGGGAAGACGATGCTCGCGCAGGCTCTCGCCCGTTCTCTCGACGCGAGCTTTCGGCGAATCCAATTTACCAGTGATTTGCTGCCTTCGGACATCATTGGTGTGTCTGTTTTCAATCCCTCGACCACTGATTTCGAGTTCAAGCGTGGCCCGTTGTTTGCCAATATCGTGCTGGCGGACGAGATCAATCGGAGCACGCCCAAGACGCAGTCCGCGTTGTTGGAGGCGATGAATGAAGCGCAGGTAAGTGTTGACGACACATCATACCCTTTGCCACGGCCGTTCATCGTGCTGGCCACGCAAAATCCGGTGGAATATCACGGAACCTACCCGCTACCCGAGTCGCAGCTCGATCGGTTCCTCATGTGTATCCGAATGGGTTATCCCGATGAAGAGAGCGAAAAAGAAATCCTGAGATCTCAGCAGACCTCTCATCCTATCCACGACGTCGCCGCAGTGTTGACCCGCGATGAGGTGGAGCGGATCCAGCAAGCGGTCAGGTTGGTACGGATCGACCCTTCCTTGAATGATTATCTCGTTCGTCTCGCGTCAGCCACGCGCAACTCGGATGAGTTGGTTTTGGGGGTGAGTCCCCGTGGCACGCTGTTACTACAAAGAGCGGCCCAAGCCAAAGCGCTCCTTTCGGGCCGAACTTACATGATTCCCGACGACGTCAAGGCTGTTGCTCTTCCAGTGCTCGCTCACCGAGTCGTGCCTCGTTCTCGTGCTTCCGTAGGAGCGGGACGCGGGCGTGAAGCAGAGGCCGTTCTAGAGAATATTCTTGAAACCCTTCCCGTACCTCTTTGACCGTCAGCTATTTCATGACGAAACCTCTCGAAACTAGGCCAAAACCGACCGACGCCTCGGCGCCTCGCGCAAGGATCCGCCCGACGGGCGCCGGTATACGTTTCATATTGCTGTTGCTCGTCATGGGTTTTGCTGCCTACAATACGCGCAACAATCTGCTTTATTTGATGTTCTCGGTGGGTTTGGCTGCTCTGGCGGTCTCTCTCGGTGCCGCTTGGTATTCGCTCAAACGACTCGTGCTCGGCACAGGCGAAGCGTCGGATCTCTACGCGGAAACGATGTGCCACGAGTATTTTCGGATCCGGAACCGCTCGAGATGGCTTGGTAGCTATGGTCTCGAGATCGAAGAACTGGACGGCCCCGACAATCCCACCGGTTCCTGGCTCTCGTACCTGGGTGGCGGCGGCACCAGTTCATTTGCAGTTCAAAAAATGTACCCGCGGCGTGGGACCTACGAAAGCGAGCGCCTTCGAGTTTTGACACGCTTCCCCTTTGGCTTGATCCGAGCCGAGCGTCCCATCTCACTCGAAAGACACATCACGGTGTTTCCTAAGGTCATGCGAGTGGATATCTCATCTTTGTTTCGGGGCCACTCCGGCCAGGCCCCCGAGCGGCAACAGGCAGGGGGGAGCGAAGAGCTCCTACGCATTCGTGACTACTTGAAAGGGGATAGCTACCACCACATCCATTGGAAAGCGTCAGCGAAACTCGGGAAGGTGATGGTGCGAGAGTTCGCCAGCCCTGAGCAGCGAAGCTTCAGTATCATTTTCGACAATTCCGCCTCTTCGACCGAAAACGGCCGCCGATCTCAGGAGACCTTCGAGCAGACGGTGAGTGCAGTGGCCTCCGTGGTTTCTCATCTGTCGTCTCATGCCTTTTCTTTCGGTTTCATCTCGTGCGATGAAGTCTTTCCACACAGCTCCTCCGAGGAGCATCGGCGAGGTGTCCTCGGACATTTGGCTGTGGTGGAGGTCAACCGTCGTCCGAAAATCGACTTGATGGATTGGGCGAAGCAATCCTTGAGGAGAGGTGATGTCGTACTGGTTCTTCCTTCTGAAGCGGCCAATGTGAGTCCCTGGGCCACACTAAGCGCGTCGAATTTGCACGTCGTCGAGCCCGCAAGTCTCTTTACACAAAAGGAGCATGGCCGTGTTTGAGACCGAGGGGAAGAGACGGAGATTGTTGCAGATTGCTCGAGTCTTTTGGTGCGAGATCGCTTCGCTAGCCGTCATCCTTACCGGTGATGTGTCATGGTGGTTGTCGCTTGCCATGTTGGTACTCATTCCGGTTGTGGGGCTCGCTCCCGAGAACAGCTGGTGGCTGCGGCCGCTTCGAACGCTCTCATCGCTATTGGCCATATTTTATTTGCTTTTTTTCCCTCTCGATTGGCTCGTTATCTCCGATCAACTCATTTTTGCAGTCGTACATCTCATTTTTTATTTGAAGATGCATTCGCTGCTTCATTCGCAGACGACCAAGGAGCGTTACCGTCTCTATGTCCTGTGCCTCTTCGAAATGTTGGCGGCCGCTTCTATGACGGTTAGCCTGAGCTTTTTGGCCCCCTTGGTGCTCTTCGTCCTAGTGGGTTCTCTCGTACTCATTTTGGAGCAGGCCTTTCAAAGCGGCATGCCGAAGGCGGCTGTCTCTCCGTTGATCCGACCGACCATTCGCATGGCCTTCGTGGTTGGAGTGATCGTCCTCGGTTTGGCAGGCGTCATCTTCGTCGCCCTTCCACGAACCTCTTATGGAGGTTTTCGAGTCAGTGGTTTGAGTGGGATCACGACCACCGGACTTGGCGGTGAGATCCGTCTGGGGGACTTCGGGGAGATCAAGCTCAGTCGAGAAGTTGTCATGCGCGTCGTCGGCGAAGAAGGCACGCTCGTGACCCCTCCGCGGTGGCGGGGAGCGGCTTACGACCGTTACTCAGGTGGACTATGGCGTCAATCCTTGTCGGGAATCGTATTATTACCAAGACGTGGCCCAGGTGATTTCCTGCTCGATCGACCCTCGGCGGATTTGCGGGTTGCCCATCAGATCTTTCTCGAGCCGCTCGACACGGACGTGATGTTCATTCCACCGGCGTCCTTGGAGCTTTCCGTTTCTCTTCCGTCGGTTTTTGTCGATCCCTACCTTACCGTGCGAACCGGGCGTTCAGCGCGAGCGGGTCGGCGTTACAGCGTGAGATGGAGACCGGGTGCTCCCGCATCTGCTTCTTCCTTGGGGGGCGTGGAAAGACTGGAAGTTTGGACGAGGCAACTCTATTTGCAGTTGCCCCCTCTTTCGGAAGAGTTCCACGCGCTGGCTCGTCAGTTGCCGGGACGAGATGAAGCCCCGTTGGAGACAGCCGCTTCCATCGAGACGTTTCTCGAGACGGAATACCGCTACAGTCTCAGAACCCCTTCGCAAAGACGTTCGGATCCTGTGGAAGATTTCCTTCTCGACGCTCGTGCCGGACATTGTGAGTTCTTCGCGACGGCGATGATCATGCTGACACGGGCTCACGGGATCCCTTCACGCCTCGTCACCGGCTTCAGTCAGGGAGAACGTAATGAATATGGTGATTTTGAAGTTGTAAGAAAGTCGGACGCCCACGCATGGGTCGAAGTGTTCGATGAAAGACGGGGATGGGTTGCATTTGATCCGACCCCTTCTGCACCCGCCTCTCCTCGGTCGAGGACCTTCGATATTTTCCTCAAGAGGATCGATTCAATCCGTATGCTTTGGGACATGTACGTCATTACCTTCGACTACGAGCGGCAACGAGATGTCTTGATGCGTCTCGGTAACGGATTACGAGCGCTGAGGGTACCGACGACGGCCGTTCTAACGAGAGCCAAAAGGTGGGCCCCCCTCCTGGTAGCCTTGGGTGTCGTGTCGATTCTGGCTATTTTGCTCGGGAGGACACGCCGGGGAAGAAGATGGAGGTTTCATTTCAAGCTACCCTGGTTCCTTCGTAGGGGCCGCCTCTACGACCGCCCCGAAGCAGCGGTGCGGTTCTACGAAAACTTGTTGAGACGCCTCGAAAGGTCCGGTTTTTCGAAGCCGCCCGGAATGACTCCCGCCGAGTTTGCCGGGTCAATGGAAGAACGGCTTCCCGGCCTAACAGAATTGACCCGTGTGTATTATCGGGTGCGTTTTGGCGGAGCGGTACTGCCGCGTCACGAGAGGACCCGTGTTGATCGGCTCGTAACGGCAATTCAAGTATCGGCTATTAGTATGGGAGAGCTGGTTCGAGGTAGGCCGAGCGAGCAAGCTCTCGATAATTCCTGAAGAGGAAGCAGCCCTGGCCCAAGAAAAGAAACACATGAACATGACGACAAGTGAGACCCGAAAAATCTGGGTACTCCTCTTTGCCGCATTCGTGGACATGTTGGGCTATGCCATGGTCTTTCCCCTGCTACCCTTTTATGCCGTTCGCATGGGTGCCGATGCGCAGGTTATCGGCTTGATGGTGGCATCCTTCTCGATTGCTCAAGTCGCCGTCTCACCGCTTTGGGGACGGTTCTCGGATCGTTGGGGAAGGCGGCCGACGCTCCTCATCGGTTTGGCCGGCTCCGCGGTCGCGTTCTTGATTTTTGGGTTTGCCACTGCTATCTGGCTCCTCTTTCTTTCTCGCATTGCTCAAGGTGCAGCGGGTGGGCAGACCGGAGTGATGCAGGCCTATATCGCCGATTCGGTCCCACCGGAAGATCGCGCCAAAGCCCTCGGATGGCTTTCCGCTGCCACCAACACCGGTGGCATGATTGGACCGGCACTAGGCTCGTTGTCTTGGCGACTGGGGCCCGCGGCGCCGGGAGTCATTGCTGCCGGGCTGTGCTTATTGAACCTGCTCTTCGCTTGGCGTTGGCTTCCCGAGTCGAAGACCGCCTCGTCCTGTAGCATCGATGTCGCTCGTGGAGACGACCAATCCACCGCGCGGAAGAAGTCGGTAGGGGAAATGGTGTGGAAGACCTTGAGGCACCCTCGGGCCGGTACTTCTCAACTCATTTGGATCTATGCAATAGCCATGATGGCTTTCAGCCCCATGACGGCCGTACTCGGGCTTTACATGATGGACGTCTTCCACCTCGACGAGTCCAACATCGGATACATCTTCCTTTTTGTTGGGGCCCTGTCGGTGATCATGCGCGGTGGAGTGCTGGGAAGGTTGGTGAGCAGACTTGGTGAGGTGAGGGTCATGCGGGCGGGTGCGTTCTCGTTGGCCATTGGGCTCTCCGCGGTTCCCTTAGCCGGGACATGGGGGTGGGCCTTGTTGTTGATGGGCCTCGTTCCGGTTGGCACGGCAATGCTCTTTCCTTCGACTTCC
>JAUVQL010000266.1 GCA_030598165.1 Acidobacteriota bacterium
GTTTACTCGCTAAATGATGCCAACTTCGACCGGATCATCTCACCCGCAAGGAGGAAGAGGTTCACGGATTTCGGTGGATTGAGAGTGCCATCCAAGAAACGCCTTCTCGTTTCGCCACGCCGTATTTTGCCGCTCGACGTGCGGGGCAATGTCCCAGGTTCGAGAACGAGAACTTTGCCAGGCTTGAGCCCTGAGCTCTCCATGATCCGACTGCTTACGGCGCGCGCGAGCTCCAGGTTTCCGTCCGGGTCTCGTGTCCGGTCGCGTTCCACGAAGACGAAGAGTGTTTCGCCGTCACCATCATCGGGAAGCATTCCCGTTGCCACCCAGCAGCCCCGGCGCAGTCCCGGAATCCCTTCCAGCGATTGCTCGATATCGTCCGGCGCATAATTGCGACCCCGTAAAATGATCAGATCTTTGCGGCGACCGTAAAGAAAAAGCTCCCCGTCGTGGATGAATCCAGAGTCGCCTGTGTCTAGCCACTTACCCTCCAAGACTTCGGCCGTGAGCTCCACTCGATCATGGTATCCCTCCATGACCGAAGGGCCTCGAGCCAGGACGTTCCCGACGCTACCGTCCGGGAGATGATTCCCATCTTCATCTGCGATTCGGATGCAGTAGCCCCGCAGAGGTCTTCCGACGCTGACGAGCGGTAATCCGTTGGTGGCCGTAACGGCAAGCTTCTCCCTTGCCAGACGATTTCGCTCGAAGCTCCTACAATTGAACGGCTTCAAAAGGTCGGAAAAGGTCACCGCAAGCGCAGCTTCCGCCAAACCGTACACGGGAGTCAGGGCCTCTTCTCTCAATCCAAAGTTTCGAAAGCGTTCCACGAAACCAACGAGCGCTCGAGGCGTTACGGGTTCCGCGCCGTTGAACGCGACTCGCAAGGATGACAGATCCACGCCGGCCATGTCTTCATCTTCTATCCGTTCCGCGCACAAGCTGTAAGCGAAGTTCGGCGCCGCGGTCACGGTGGCTTTGAATCTCGAGATCGTCCGCAGCCATATGGAGGGCCGAGAAACGAAGACCTCGGGCGGCATGAGTACGAGATCGCTCGGATGCGCTAGAGCAGTCAGGACGGAGCCTACCAGACCCATGTCATGATAGAGAGGTAGCCAGGATGCGGCAACGTGGGCAAAGTCTGAACTTTCGGGGTAGGCGTCCAAGATGGCTTCCTGGATAGCATCAATGTTGGCCATGATTTGTCGGTGGGTCAAGCGAACCGGCTTTGGCGACTCATGGGTTCCCGAAGAAAACTGGATCAAGGCCAGATCTCCAGGGGAGGAGACGCTCCGATTCAAAAATGCACGCGGGATTTGTTCGATCGCCATGGTCCCGAGCTTCGGAGAGGCTTTCTGTAGGGTTCTTCCCAAGAGACGACGAATGCGACTATTGGTTAGCAACAAACACGCCCCGCTTTCTTTCAACATGCCGGCGGTCCGTTGGTGATATTCATCCAAACGGCCAAGACGGACCGGTGGATAGAGAGGAACGGGTACGGCTCCAGCAAGCGTTGTCCCATAGAAGGCATCCAAAAAATCCATGGAAGTTGGCAGAACAATGGCGACTCGATCGCCCTGACGAATCCCCAGTTGTTCCAGCCCGCCGGCAATCCGTGCTGCACGTTGGAAAATCTCTTCGTAAGAAAAAAAAGTCACTCGTTCCGATCGGTCGATGAACCGGACGCCAAGGTGGGGCCCCCTGGCTCGCTCGATGGATGTTTGGAGAGTCCGCTCAAGCATCCGAGCGGGTCTCCTTTATAGACTCACTCGTAATGCGATGCGTGATGAGCGTTACGATATCTCCGATAGTCCGCAAACCCTCCTCATCACCCTCGTCGAAGCAAATCCGGAATTGGTTTTCGAGCTCGACTACGAGTGTGAACTGTTTCAAAGAGTCCAGCTCGAGGTCCTGAAAAAGGTCTGTCTCGAGCCTTACCGGAGAAGAGATTCGAAGATGCTCGCGGAGCACTTTCTTGACGCCCTCGAGGATCTGGGTCTCGGTCATCGTCGTGTAAGACCTCGACGAGCGGGAAACAACCGCGGTGTGGCTCCAAAATGGTTGTAATAGGCCGAGTGTGCATCTAGAGCATTTTCTTCGCAACGAATGCGCGCTTTGAGCAATAGACCGTTCAGCAAAGTAAAGGCCGTTGCTGTAATCCAAGCGGAATGGACGAGAGGTATGGCGAAACATTCCAAAATGACCGCCAGGTAGTTCGGGTGCCGGAGATATCGGTAAGGACCTTCGGTGACCAATGGGGCTCCGGGCAGAACGAAGACCCGCACATTCCAAAGCCGGCCTAGAGTGAACACACTCCAGTAGCGGAGAACTTGTGCAACGAGCACCAGAGTGAACATGGGCAGACCGAGCTCGGGATGAAAGGGCCTACCAAGAAAGACCACTTCACCCGCGCAGGACAATAAAAAGGTAAGGTGAAGAACTTTCATGAAGCCGAAGTGTTTGCGGCCGAACTCTTGCCCACCTTTGCTCTTTACCCAGACTTCATTTCGACGACTCAGAAGGAGCTCGACCAGGCGCTCGAGTGCTATTAGCCCCAAGAAAACGAAGTA
>JAUVQL010000167.1 GCA_030598165.1 Acidobacteriota bacterium
CCGGATCGACCAAGAGCGCACGCGGCGACCTCCGCGTGACCAAAATCAAACTGGAGTCCGGTTCCTTGGTCGCCAAGGTCAAGAAGCTGCTACAACGCGATAGCCGATTCGAGATCCAGACTCCAACAGCGACGTCGTTCATCCGCGGCACGGAGTTCCGTGTCAAGGTCGAGGACGGCAATGTCACTCGTCTCGAGGTCCTGGAAGGTGCGGTCGACTTTGGCTCTGCAACTGAGAACGTTTCGGTCAAGGGTAACTTCGGCTCACTGGCAACGGATGCTGGTACACTTCCGGTCGCGCCTCAGGCGCTACCGGCCGCTCCGGCGGAGCTCTTCACACCCGAGGACAAGCAGGTGCTCGATGACAGTCTAGCAACCTACCAGTTCAGCTGGGCAACGGTCGCGAATGCCACCAAGTATCATCTGGAAATCGCGTCCGATCCTGAGTTCAAGCAACTCGTCGAGGAAGCCTGGTTGGGTGGCGCCAACGCCGACATGATGTCCTTGCGCATCGACGCGTTGGAGCCCGGCACCTACTTCTGGAGAGTGTCGGCTCTGGATGACGATGGTTACGAGAGTACCTGGTCCGACGCCCGGTACTTCGTGTACCCATTGACGCTGCAATAAGCAGCATATAGCTCCGAAAAGCGCAGCCCTCTCCCCTGAAACGGGGGGAGGGCATTATTTTTTTGGGGAGGAAATCTAGCGGCGCATGAACGCAAATGAACGCGAATAGGAACAATGGTCCGGAGCAAGATCTGCTAGGGTTTTGGATCTTCTCTTAGATGGAATCCTATTCTCCTATTTGCGTTAATGAGCGTTTATTCGCGGCTGCTTATTACTTCGTACGACGGCGGGGGCGGGGAGCGTAGTAGCCACCTCTGATCCGGAGATCCATGCCGGGGCGGGTACATATCAACTGAATCCTCCGCCATTTTCCATCAGCCTCAGTGTTGGTCGATATATACCCCAAGTTATATTGGCTCTTGATCTCGCTGCCGATTTCACCGTAGACCCCAGATAGATCCTTGATGTTCTCCGGAGAGAAGGCCGATCCACCCGACTCCGTCGCCAACCGTTCCAAAACATATTTGGCTTGGAAATATTTGTTCTTCTTCAAGTCCTTCGCGGTACCGCGAAGGAATATGGTGTAGATAGTAACGTCGGTCTTGCGCGCCGACTCGACTACGTCATCGAAAGTCACCAAAGACCTCGTATCGTCTCCGTCAGAGAGCACCACGATGGCCTGCCGCTCGTTGGTCCTTCGTCGCCGTGAGAGACTCTGGAGAGAAATGTAGATAGCGTTATACAACGCTGTGGCCCCGTCGGCGACGGCCCCATGAATGGCACTCTCGACTTGCTCGAGGTCGGTGGTGAAATCGACTAACGTCAGGACCTTGCTGTTGAACTCGATGACCTTGAACTGATCCTCTGACTTCAACGACCTCACGAACTCAATGGCCGCCTCTTGCGCCATTTCCATCTTCATCCGCATGCTCGAGGAGGTGTCCAAGAGGATGACCATGCGGAGGGGGAGATCTTCTTTGGAGAAGATTCTGATGTCTTGCAAGACACCGTCTTCGTAAATCTTGAACTCGTCTTGCGTCAAATCAGCAACGAGCCGGTGCTCTTCGTCGAACACGGTAAGTGAAAGGCTCACCATGTCGACACTCACCTGATAGCGTGGGCGTTGGTTCTGGTTATCAACAGGGGTTTGGGAACGCGCAAGAACAACGGTGGCCAGCGTGAGCCCCGTGACGAGTGTCGAGACGATCAAAAACTTGATCACGAAGGTCCCTTGAGACGTTTCTCCGCTTCCGAAACTTCCTTCTCGGCTCTCCGGATCTGCTTTTTATCGGCGTCCAGCTCGGCGGCCTTCTCCAGCCATTTCCTGCCGCGGGCCAGCGCCGCTGTCATCTCTTCCCTTTCTTCGTCAGAAATGTCGCTACGGAGCGTTTCCAGCGTTTTACTCACCCATTTTGCTTCCGCGCGCGCGGAAAGGAGCGGTAACGCGCCATCTGCAGGAGCGTGGTTGTGCAAGAGGGCCGTTGCCCGTCGAGCGTCATCATACGCAGCAACGATATCTTGTTCGAGAAGGCTCTCAGAGAACTTGACTGCAACGGGTAGGTTCTCGCGATTGGATAGAACAAACACACCCTCGAGCAACGGTAGAAGAAACCCCAATCCCTCCTCGGCCCAGCGGCTGTCGAAGAGCTTTCGGGCTTCGCGTTTGTCTTCGCCAGCGAGGCCGATACGAAGCTCTCCATGCTTCAAGTGCGTCAAGGCGGCTCGACGAGAAACGAGGGCTCCTCCGCGCGCAAGCCCCCAGAGACTCACCCGAAGCTCTCCCTCTTCCAGACTCACATTCCCGACGAAAGCCCGTTCATTGCGCTGGAAATCACCTTTCTCCGGTACCGTTTCCTCCGAATAGCTCATCTGGATGGCCACCTTTTCGGTGTCCACTTCCGCATGAGTAACGGCCTCGACGCGGCGCTCTTTTCCAAAGGCCTTCACCGTTCGATCACTCGCGACCGGCACCCGCAACTCAACGAGGCTACCCAGCAATGTCTGTTGGATGGCTTCTTTCCAAAGCTCCGCCTTATCACGGTGATAGATCAGCTTCTCGAATGCGAAGATCAAAAATGATCCGGGCTTCAAGGCAAATTTCTTGCCCGGGGGGATCGGTTGCCCGTCGAGATAACTGCCATTCGTGCTTCTTCGGTCGAGAACGACGATTCCGTCGGGCTCTCTACGTATCTCGGCGTGCCGACGCGAGACTCGCGAGTCGCTCAAAACCACATCGGCCTGTGCCAAGCGCCCGATTCTGATTGAATCGCCACCCAGCGTATGCATCCGACGCGTACGAATCTCCCAAAGATATCCCCAAGCTTCATCGGACCAACATGGTACCGATATCGCCGTCCATAGGATGACGAAGCTAGTCAGCCTAACAAACGATTTGAGCTTTGCCATGAATTCTTCCCGCAAGAGATCGAGTCTCGTAATAACAGGAGCCAAGGAATCCCCCGTCAACAGATCACACAACTCACCAGTATAGACACACCCGTACCCGAGCACTAGTGCCCGAATCCGCCAATCCGGAAAAAAGGGGACAGGACTAACGGGTTCGAGTACTATGTGTTATCCAACCTCTGCCCAACAAAAACTCGCGTGCCACATCGCGTTCCGACCGGCGCTCCCCATCCACTGCGAAGTTGAGCTTCCTAATTGCGGCTTCGTCGATTTGGCCATCTAGTAACCTGATGACCTCGCCGAGTGCAGAATGGGCATCGACGCTGTCCGGTCGGAAGACGGGAGCAGCGAAATAAGGGGGAAAGTAATTCCGATCGTCTATCAGCACGGTCAGCCCGAGCCTCTCGATAAGCGCATCTGTTGCACTTCCCGCCACAAGGTCGACCTGCTCTGCTTCTAGAGCCTGATAGATGAGTCCGAGCTCCATTCCCCGGGGAGAAAGTGAGAAGTCGAGCCCGTAGGCGTGCGTAAAGCCCCGGTATCCGTCCTCCCGCTCGAGGAACTCATGACCGAACCCGGTTCGAATCGAGTCCAAATGTTTGGCGAGGTCAGAGATGCGTTGGATGCCAAGTTTGGACGCATGCTGCCGCCGCATCGCCAAAGCATAGGTATTGTTGAATCCGAGGGGCGGCCCCCATTCCAGGCCGAATCGTTTCTTATACTCAGCCCTGACCTTTCGATAGACCTCGTCGGCATCGTGAAGAATGGGTTCTTTGAGAATGGCCGTCAGAGCGGTTCCCGTATACTCCACGTAAACATCCATCTGCCCAGATTCGAGCGCTTCGTGACAAATGAACGACCCTCCTAAGTTGAGACGACGCTCGACCGGCACATCCCGATTTTCAAGCATCTGGGCGAGCATTTCACCCAAGATGACTTGCTCGGTGAAGTTTTTCGAGCCCACCACGATTGCCGGCCGTGAGCAACCGAGGCAACCGAACCCAAGTACCAACAACACAACGGTTCGGGACGTTGCCCGTTTCTGTCGAGAAGAATGGAAAGGAGGTGTCATCTGCCTTTAACTAACTTGCGCTCGAGCGAGCCGAGCAGAGCATCTGCCACAATGGCCAGCAGCGCGGCGGGGATAGCTCCCGCTAGAATGAGTCGATGGTCCACCATCGAA
>JAUVQL010000163.1 GCA_030598165.1 Acidobacteriota bacterium
ACCACCACTATGTGGGTCACGACAACAACCGTGACTCCTACATGAACAACTTGAAGGAGACGCGGAATATTACCCGATTGGCCACACGGGAATGGAATCCGGTGGTCTTCTACAACCACCATCAATCGGCTCCGTTCCCGGCCAGGATTTGGATGCCCCCGGCCGCGGAGCCCACGAATCCGAACCTCCATCCTCTGTTCATTAGAGAGAAGAACCTGATCGGCGCTGCCATGGGAGACGCCTTCGACCGGGAGGGTAAGGAAGGCGCCATTTCTCGATTCGTCTTTGATTTCATTTACCCTGGCTACTCGGATTCCTTCGTCGACTACTTCAACATCGTCTCCATCATGACCGAGACAGCCTTGTACCGTTACGCGACCCCGCACTTCTATACGGTAGATGACTTCCCGGAGGCTTATCAGGACTTCACCATGGGTGTGTTTTATCCGAGCCCTTGGCAAGGCGGTTGGTGGAGGCTGAAGGATGCCGTGGATTATGCGGCGACCGCAAGCAAAGCGGTCCTCCACACGGCTGCTTTGTACCGTGAAAGATTTCTCTACGGTCGATATTTGATGGGAAGGGACACGATCGAAAAGTTTCAAAACGAGCCGCCTTATGCTTGGATTGTGCCGAAGGAACAATGGGATCCTCCCACGGCAGCGCGGATGCTCGACAGCCTCGCCTTTGCCGGGGTCGAAGTGAATGAGGCTGAGGAGTCCTTTTCCTCGAGTGGTATCACCTATCCAGTGGGAACTTGGATTGTACCGATGGACCAGGCCTTTTCCCGGTTCGTCAAAGCGATCTTCGAAGAGCAGACTTATCCCGACCTCGCCAAGTATCCCACGCTCTGGCAAGGCATCGTTGCTCCTCAAGCCTTCTCCGATTCTTATCTCCCTCCTTATGATATGGCCGGGTGGACGGTCCCTTACCAAATGGGAGTAAAGGTGCGGCCGGCCCATGAGCCGCTGAGTGTATCAATGGCACCTATCGACAAGGTTCTACCTCCTCAAGGCAAGGTACAAGGAGGTGGGAGCACTTATCTGCTGTCGCCAAGAACCAATAACAGCTTCATTGCGGCAAACCGGATTCTCGCAAAAGGCGGAGAAGTGCTTCGTTCACGCGAAGCTATCGAGGCCGGGGGAGAAGATTATCCTCCGGGCACATTTGTCATTAGGGGTGTGTCACGAACCGTCATGGATGAGATTGCCGGTGATCTTCACCTCCCCATTGGAGGGATAGGGAACCGGATTTCCTCGGAGACCTTCAAGATAAAGGCACCCAGGATTGCCTTGTACAAGTCATGGTTGGCGAGCATGGATGAGGGATGGACCCGTTGGCTCTTGGAGCAATACGAATTTCCCTTCAAGAACATCGTTGACGCGGAGATCAAGGCCGGAGAGCTTTCGAGCAAGTACGATGTCCTCATCATTCCTTCCATGAGTACGGATCAAATCGTCAACGGTCACAAGAAGGGAACGATTCATCCTAAGTACGTTGGTGGGATCGGTGAAGCCGGCGTGCGGAACATCAAGGCATTTGTCGAGGAAGGCGGTACGCTCGTCACATTGCGACGCGGTTGCTTCTTTGCTCTCGATAGAATGGGATTGTCGGTGACCGATGCCCTCGAGGGGCTGAGGCCGCCTCGACGCCGTTACGGTACGCCCCCACCGAATGCAGCCGAGGTCAAGTTTGCCTGCCCGGGTTCCGTTTTGAGAATGGAGTTCAATCCCGAGCATCCGGTCGCCTACGGAATGCCGGATGAGGCACCCGCCATGTTTTACCAGGGGACGGCGTTCAACCTCGCTGCCGTCGCGGAAGATACCGAAGTCATATCCAAATATCCCGGCGGAGACCTTCTCATGAGCGGTTTTTTAAAGGGAGGCGAGTATCTCAGGGGCCGAGCCGCGGCAGTCGATGTCTCTGTCGGCAAGGGAAGGGTCATCCTTCTCGGTTTTGGAGTCAAACAAAGAGCACAACCTCACGGAACGTTCAAGCTCTTGTTCAATGCGCTGTTTTACGGAGCCAGCTCGTAAGCGAGGCCTAGAGAAGGAAGCCGGCGACGAGATAGAGCACCAAAGAACATCCCGCCGCGACCAAAGCATAAGGAAGCTGCGTTCTCACATGGTCGATGTGATCCGTTGCCGCCGCCATTGACGAAATGACAGTCGAGTCCGAGATCGGCGAGCAGTGATCGCCAAAAACGGCTCCCCCAAGTACCGCCCCGATCGCGAGTCCCGGATGAAGTCCGATGAGATGGATCATGGGAACGGCAATGGGGAACATGATGGCCCAAGTCCCCCACGATGTACCTGTTGAAAAGGAAATAGCGCAAGAGACTAAAAAAAGGGCAGCGGGAATGACGCTGGGAGAAAGCCCGGACTGAGCAGCCTGAGCGATGTACAAACCGGTGCCGAGACCTCTACAAGTGTCTCCGATGACAAATGCCAGGAGTAGCAAGATCACGATAGGGATGAGGCCTCCGACTCCTCTCATGAATAAGTCGGTTAGTTCCGTGACACTCAGGATCCCCTGGCCTCGATAGACGATTGCGGCCACTGCCAGAGCTACCCCCACGCCCCAGAAGACGGATGTCGTTCCATCGCCGCTCATGACGTTTCCATCGCCGGTAATGAAGAGTACGCCCAGGACCGTCACGATGATGGTCACGATGGGGAGGAGCATATTGAGAGCTCGAAGAGGCACTCCTTGTTTTGCCTCCAGCATGAGCACTTCAGTAGCAACCAGCGGTTCAGCGCCGTCGCGAAGCACCTTCCCTTCTTCGACAACCCGACGTTCGGCCTCTTTCATGGGACCGACATCCCTTCCCGTGAGGATGACTCCGAGCGCCAAAAGGACGGCAAGGATGGGGTAAAAGTTGAAGGGGATCGATCCCACCATGGCACGGAGAGGTTCCTCTATGCCTTGCGCCGCGAGAAGGCCGATGATGTAGGCCCCCCAGGAATTGATCGGGACTAAGGTGGCAATTGAGGCCGCCGTCGAATCGAGAATGTAGGCCAGTTTCTCCCTCGAGATTCGAAGCTTGTCGAATATCGGCCTCGAGACCGGTCCGGAAACATAAACACCAATGTTGGCTTCTATGAAAATGGAGGTGCCGATGGACCAAGCCAGCAAACCGGCCGCACGCTTGCTCTTGACCATCCCGCGCTCGGTCAACCATTTTACGAATCCGCCTGTTCCCCCCGAGTACTGAGTGAAGGTCAGTAGCGCTCCAATCATGGCGCTCAGGAGAATGATCTTGGTGCGTCCTTCATCGGTGAACACGTTCACCATAGCGTCCATCGTTTGGATGAAGCCGGCGATCGGACTCCACCCACTGAGTATGGTCTCCCCGAGCCAAATGCCGACGAACAAGGACAAGTACACCTGCCGAGTCCATAGAGCGAGAGCAAGAGCCAGGAGGGGTGGAAGAACGGAAATGGCGCCGTAGTCTGTCATAGATGCCCTTGAGAGCGGTCTTAATATATCGACGACAAGGATGGTTGCCAACCGGGATGGGATTTTAGAAAACACACATGGTTCTACCTGTTGACAGTCAACAGAAGAGCGGCTACACTCCTGTTGAATGTCTAAAGGAAAGAACGATGACGGACAAAGCAGATGTACTGCAAGGCACACTCGACCTGTTGGTGCTGAAGACACTCGACACCATGGGAGCCATGCATGGTTGGGGGATCGCCCGGCGCCTGGAGCAGGTCTCCGACCATGTGCTGAGCATGAATCAGGGAACCCTTTATCCGGCGCTTCTCCGACTCGAGCAACGCGGTTGGATCACCTCGAAGTGGGGGGTGTCCGAGAACAACCGGCGAGCCAAGTTCTATTCGTTGACCGCGCGAGGCCGCAAGCAAATCGTCGCCGAGACCGAAAGCTGGCGCAAAATGGTCGCTATCGTGGCGCGGGTGTTGGGGGATGAGACATGAGTGTCATGAGCCGGCTTCGCGAGTGGAGTCGTCGCTTGGCGAGTACGTTGTGGCAGAAGGATCGAGGCGGGGAACTGAATGAAGAGCTTCGGTTTCATTTGGCAATGGAGACCGAAGAAAATCTTCGACGCGGAATGAGCCAGGATGATGCGGAACGTGCGGCACGCCTCCGACTGGGTGGCGTGGCACAGGTGAAGGAAGCCTGCCGTGATCAGCGCGGCCTACCGACGGTCGAGACATTCCTTGCCGACATTCGTTACGG
>JAUVQL010000025.1 GCA_030598165.1 Acidobacteriota bacterium
GAATCCGTTCCCATGGAACCCGGTCGTGGTACTCCGTCGCGAGAAGCTCGTAGAGAAGGCGCGGTGTGCTTCCACCGGCTAGGGCAACGCAGAAGCGTTCGTCCTGGGATACGCGCTCGACAAAGGCCTCTGCAACCGCCCGGCTCAAGCTCGCCTTGTCCGTGAACCGTCGAACGTCATGCATCGTCAATGTTCGGAGCAACCGGGGAGCCAGGCTCTCCCTTCCCTCTCGATGAACTCGTCAGCTTCCCGCGGCCCCCAACTTCCTTCTTCATAAACCGCCAATGGTGGAACGCCACTTCCCTCCCACCCTTGGATGATGGGGTCCATGAGCTTCCAGGAGAGATCGATACCATCGCTCCGCGTGAAAAGCGATGCATCCCCTTGAAGAGTGTCGAGCAACAAACGCTCATAGGCTTCAGGGATTCCGATCTCGTGGAAGCCCTCGCGATAGTGAAACTCCATGTCCACCGATCGCATCTCAGCTACGGTGTCCGGCACCTTGGCTTCGAAGCGTAAATGGATCCCCTCGTCGGGTTGGATGCAGAGATCGAGAATGTTTCGACGGATGGTCACTCCGGGCGGTAACGGAAACATCACATGAGGCGGACCGCGGAACTCGATAGTAATGGACGAAGTCTTTGTCGCCAACGCTTTGCCAGACCGAAGAAAGAAAGGAACACCTTGCCATCGCCAGTTGTCGATCCAAAATCGAAGTGCCGCAAACGTCGGCGTTTGCGACCCCGGGGCCACTTCTTCCGCATCACAGTAGCCCCTGTATTGTCCGCGGACCGTTTCCGTCTCGACGCGCTCCGATGACACGGGCCGGATCGCCTGGAAGACCTTGACCTTTTCGTTCCTAATGGCATCGGCCTCAAAAGAGGCGGGAGCCTCCATGGCCACGAGTGCCAGCAACTGCAAGATGTGATTTTGGAACATGTCTCTAACAACACCAGTGGCATCGTAGAAGGCAGCGCGGTGCCCCACGTCCACCGTCTCGGCCACGGTGATTTGTACATGATCGACGTAGTTCCGGTTCCAAATCGGCTCGAACACTGTGTTGCCGAACCGGAAAAAAAGGATGTTCTGCGCGGTCTCCTTCCCCAGGTAGTGGTCGATACGGAAGATTTGACGCTCCTCGAAGACGGCCTGCAATGCCTCGTTGAGCGAAAGCGCCGAGTCACGATCTCTACCGAACGGCTTCTCGACGATCACTCGCCGCCAACCTTCTTCCTCGCCGGACATACCCTGTTCGCCGATGAGTCCCACCACAGGTTCATAGAACTTCGGCGAGATGGAGAGATAGTAGAGACGGTTGCCGGCGCCGTTCTTGCTCAATTCCCTATCAAGCGTTTCGAAGTCGCGAGCGGTCGTCAAGTCGCCGCGCACATAAGTAAGCCGAGGTGCGAACTCTTGCCATATGGACTCTTCGTACTCCTTAGAGGCAAATTCCTTGACCCCTTCCTGCATGACGTCTCGGAACTTCTCGTCGCTCCAGGCACGGCGAGCAAAACCCACAACGCGGGCCCCCTCTGGTAGACGCCCTTTCCGATAGAGGTTGTAGAGCGCAGGCACCAGCTTCCTCTTTGTCAGATCTCCGGTCGCTCCGAAGATGACGATGCTCGTGGTCTCTGGCATGGGAATCTCCTCAGCTTTTCTTCTTCACGGCATGTCCGCCGAACTGGTTCCGCATAGCAGCTAGAAGTTTCGCTGCAAAGCTCTCATCTTGACGACTGACGAAACGCATCTGCAGTGCCAATGTCATGATGGGAGCCGGGACGTCGAGGTCGATGGCCTCCGCTACGGTCCAACGCCCTTCGCCACTGTCCGCGACCCAGCCTTTGATACCGCTCAGCTTGCCATCTTCTTCGAGTGCCGCCGCTGTGAGATCCAACAACCAGGACCGCACGACGCTACCGTATTGCCAGATCTCGGCGATCTCGGCGAGGTCGAGACCGAATTCCTCCTTTTTGCTCATCACTTCGAAGCCCTCGGCATAAGCCTGCATCATGCCGTCCTCGATGCCGTTATGGATCATTTTGACGAAGTGACCCGACCCGGTGGGTCCCACGCGTCCCCAACCTTGGTCGGCTGCAGGCGCCAGAGTTTCGAAGAGGGGACGAAGCCGCTCGACGGCGTTTGCGTCACCGCCCACCATCATGCTGTAGCCCTCGGTGAGTCCCCAGACGCCGCCGCTCGTACCGACATCGACGAAATCGATTTTCTTCTTTCGCAAAGCCTCGCCGCGGTCGAGTGTATTCTTGTAATTGCTGTTACCCCCATCGATGATGACATCGCCTTCCGCGAGCAGTTCGGAAAGCTCCGTGATGACACTTTCGGTCGGCTTGCCAGAGGGGACCATCACCCAAACGGATCGCGGCGTATCGAGCTGGCTCACCATATCTTGTAAGGACTGAGCAGCAACGGCGCCTTCTTCAGCGGATGCTTTTATGGCATCCGCGCTCCGGTCGAAGACAACCAGGCGATGACCGCCTTTCAAGAGGCGCGAGGTCATATTGGCGCCCATCTTTCCGAGTCCCACCATTCCAAGTTCCATTGCTAGCCTCCATGAATCTCGATTACGTTTTCAGTGAGAAGGGCGCACCGATCTCATCAACTTTTCAACTTTGAGCCCGCCCCCAACTAATCCTGACTAACGGCCCACGAGCTCTTTCGCCGCGGAAACGATCTTCTCTGGCGTGAAGCCGAATTTATTCTGGAGATCCCTTTGAGGTGCCGAGGCACCGAAGGTGTGCATTCCAATGATGCGGCCGTGCGGCCCGACGTACCGATCCCAACCCAGCGTCGATGCCTGTTCGACGGAGATCCGCGCGGCGATCTCTGGCGGTAAAACACTATCACGATAGTCTTGGCTTTGTTGCTCGAAGAGCTCCCAGGAAGGCATGCTCACCACGCGCGCCTTGACGGAGTCTTTCTCGGGTTGCTCGTAGGCCTCCACGCACAGAGTCACTTCGCTGCCGGTAGCGAGGAGCACCACTTCGGGCCTTCCATCGTCTGCGTCGGCAAGAATATACGCACCTTTCGAGACTCCTGCGGCCGATGCATATTTGGAACGATCCAAAGTGGGCAACGACTGCCGGGAGAGAATCAGTGCCGCGGGCTCGTGACGGAGCTCCATGATCACTCGCCAAGCCTCGACAACCTCGTTGGCATCCGCCGGTCGAAGGGTTACGAGACCCGGGATGGCTCGCAAGGACGCCAACTGCTCTACCGGTTGGTGGGTCGGCCCGTCTTCGCCGACAGCGATGGAGTCGTGCGTAAAGATATAAATGACAGGAATCTCCATCAGGGGCACTGAGACGGAGCGCTGCTCTCTGGTAGTCACTAAAGATCAGAAAGCCGGAGCCATAGGGACGGATCTTGGTCAAGGACATCCCATTCAAGACGGCTCCCATGGCGTGCTCTCGGACACCGAAGTGTAGGTTTCGGCCAGCGTAGTTCTCGGACGCGAAATTGCCTGCGTCGTCCATGGTCAGGAGCGTCTTTGTGGAAGGAGCCAGGTCGGCAGAGCCCCCCATGAGCCAAGGGACGTTCTTGGCGACGGCGTTCAGGACCTTACCTGACGCCACTCTGGTTGCCACTCCTTTGGGATCCGTAGGAAAGGTCGGCAAATCTTGTTCCCACGCCTCCGGTAGTTGCCGGCGCTGCATCTTCTGGAGCCCATCGGCCAACTCGGGATGCTCCTTCGTGTAAGCTTCGAGCTGCCCCATCCAAGCTTCACGGCAGTCGTGTCCGCGCCGCCCTATCCCGTCTACGAAGTGTTTTCTCACTTCGTCGGGTACCATGAATTGGGCGTCTTCCGGCCAGCCGTAGTTCCTCTTGGCCGATCGAACTTCTTCTTCGCCCAAAGGCGCGCCATGAGCGTCGCTGGTGTCTTGCTTGTTGGGAGCGCCATAGGCGATGTGACTGTCGACAATGATGAGTGTCGGACCGTCGCCTACCGTCTTGAATCGACGGAGCGCTTGGTTGATCGCCTCGATGTCATTGGCGTCGCCGACGCACGAAACATTCCAACCGTAGCTTGTGAAGCGGGCAGCAACGTCTTCGCTGAAGGTCAAGTCGGTGGGCCCTTCAATGGTGATCCGGTTGCTGTCGTAGATCCAGCACAGGTTTGGGAGCTTCAAGTGACCCGCAAGAGAGGCGGCCTCACTAGAGACGCCCTCCATCATGTCACCGTCGCCGCACAAGACATAAACGTCGTAGTCGAACATGTCGAAGCCGGGACGGTTGAAATGATTGCCCATCCAAAGACCGGCGAGGGCCATTCCCACACTATTGGCCACGCCTTGTCCCAACGGACCCGTGGTCGTTTCGACACCAGAAGTCCAACGATACTCCGGATGCCCGGGACATCTACCGTCGAGTTGCCTAAAGGCCTTGATGTCTTCCAAGGCGACCGCGAGCTCGTCGAGTCGTTCGTACTTCCGATTGACCGCCTTGACACCAGCTAAGTGCAAAATGGAGTAGAGAAGCATCGAGGCATGACCCATGGACAAAACGAAACGATCTCTATTGGGCCAGATCGGGTCTTCGGGATCGAAACGAAGGAATCTCTGCCACAGCGTGTATACGACCGGGGCCATGGCCATTGGGGTTCCTGGATGACCCGAGTTGGCCTTCTCGACCGCGTCCATGGAGAGCGTTCGGATCGTATTTATGGCCGTGAGCTCAATTGTATCTTTCCTATCCATGAACTACCTTGATTTCGATAATTCGAGAAAGCTTTCCCGCTTTTGTTCGACCGACGCCAGAAGTTGGTCGAAGGCGTCGGCAAACTTCTTGACGCCCTCGGCAAGGAGTTGGTCGGTGACCTCTTCCATCGACACGCCGACTTTTTCGAGTGCCTGGACAGCCTCCCTCGCAGCGTCGACGTTCTCAGGGAGGGTCGTTTCAACCGTTCCACCCGCCTTGAAAGCATGAAAGGTGTCGTCGGGAACCGTGTTCACCGTGTCCGGTCCAATGAGCTCGTCGACGTAGAGGGTCTTAGAGTAGTTTGGATTTTTCGTGCTCGTGCTCGCCCAAAGGAGGCGCTGCGGGCGTGCACCTTTTGCCGCAAGCCCTTGCCATTGCTCTGTCGCGGACAGTTCCTGATAACGGAGGTAGGCCAATTTTGAGTTGGCCACTGCGACCTTGCCGAAAAGTTTTTCTGCATCTTTCTCGCCCGTCTCTTCGAGCTTCTTGTCTACGAGGCTGTCGACACGACTCACAAAAAAGCTTGCGACGCTGGCAACTCGGGTAATATCGTCACCCGTCGCTTGCCGTTTCTCGAGCCCTTCCATATACGCCCGGGCCGCGGCTTCATACATATCGACTGCAAAAAGGAGCGTCACATTGATGTTGATACCTTCACTGATGAGCTCTCGGATTGCAGGAATGCCCTCCGGTGTCGCCGGTACTTTGACCATCAAATTGTCTCGGCAAATCGTTTTATGAAGACGCCGTGCTTCCTCGACGGTGGCTTCGGTATCGTTAGCCAGGTGAGGTGAGACTTCCATGCTAATAAATCCGTCCCTGCCTTCCGTTCTCAGATAGACCGGATAGAAGATGTCAGTGGCCAGCTGGATGTCTTGGATGGCGAGGTGCTCAAAGATGTCTTTGGGCTTTTCCACACCTTGAAGCACCAAGGCCTTCATTGCCGGGTCATAACCCACTCCGGATGCCAGAGCCTTCTCGAAGATGGCGGGATTCGAAGTCACACCGAGAAGCCCGTCGTTTTCCACCATCCCTCGAAGCTCACCGGTCGTGATGAGATCCCGGCTGATATTGTCGAACCAGATACTCTGCCCGTGCTCTTGCACATCAATTAATGGGTTGGCCATGATTCCTCCTCCGGAAAGAACGCCCCCAGATACAAGTGGCTGGCACCTTTATCATAGCGCCAAACTCCCTCGTCGCGAGGGCTGAATTTTATTCCTGGAGTTGTATCTATAACAAAAACATCACATTTTGGCCGTTGCTGCTGTAAGCTGAGAGCATGGAGGCCTGAATGGAGTTGTTGGGTATCGACATCGGCGGGACGGGAATCAAGGGTGCCATCGTAGATACCCAAAAAGGTAAACTGACTACGGACCGCTATCGACTGCTCACTCCAAAGCCGGCCAAATCGGAGCCGGTTGTCGAGATCGTGGCCCAGATCGTGGAGCATTTCCAGTGGAAAGGGCCTGTTGGATGCGGATTCCCCGCCGCTATCGTCAAGAACAAGGTCTCGACAGCCTCAAATATTTCAAAGAAGTGGCTAGGACTCGACGTCGCGAAAATGGTGGAGGAGGCGACTGGCTGCAGTAGCATCGTACTCAATGACGCCGATGCGGCCGGACTCGCGGAGATGCGCTTTGGCGCCGGAAAAAGCCGCGACGGTTTAGTGATCATCGTGACCCTTGGAACAGGAATAGGCTCAGCCCTCTTCATGGACGGACGGCTCGTGCCCAATACGGAGCTCGGTCACATCGAGATCGGTAATGTGGAAGCAGAGCGATGGGCGTCGGAGATTGTCAGGGAAAAGGAAGGCCTGAGTTGGAAAAAGTGGGCCAAGCGGATCGACACCTACCTCAAACGAATGCAGGTCTATTTCTGGCCCGAGCTCTTTATCGTTGGCGGCGGAGTCAGCAAGAAACACGAGAAGTTCCTACCTTTGCTGACCATTGATTGTGAAGTGGTCCCCGCCAAGCTGCGAAACGAGGCGGGCATCATCGGTGCAGCGATGGCCGCGGCCGAGTTTTTCAAGCCTTAGCCTTAGCCCGGCAACTTTCCCCGATCCCGTCATGTATCATAGAGCAATCCTGAGTGGACTTGAGGGAGGTAGCTATGCATCGCACATTGGCTGGAACATTCACGTTGGCATTTATTTTACTGGCTCCTTTACCCGTATCGTCTCAAGAAGTCGAGGTAAGACAAACCATTGACAACTTGTTGAAACTACTGGGCACGCACGATGCGAACGCTCTAGCTGACTACTTCACGAACGACGCCGTCCTCATCGTCGCTCGTCAAATAGAGGGCAAGTGGGTTAACACCGTGGAGACCGCCACGCGATGGCTTGAAAGGATGAAGAGCAATACGGAAGCCCCTCAGTTCGAGGAGCGCATCTCGAATGTGGAGGTCACCATTGACAGCGGTGAACTTGCCTATTTGCGCGCGGATTTTGAAATCGTGCGGGAAGGCAAGGTAGTGACTTACGGTGTAGACGTCTTTACGTTGTTGCGAATCAGGGACGAGTGGAAGATCGCTACGATTTCTTATACGAATTTAACCAAGAAATAGTGGAGCTACTTGAGCTTCTCCATTCCCGCGAACTCACGGTAAGCAGAGAATTTCTCCAAAACTTCTTTGTCATCTTCCGTGAGCTCGTCCTGAACCAATCGTACCAAAAGGGTTGCCAATCCGGGCCCTAACATGAAGCCCTGGCCGCACATGCCAACGGCATTGATGTAGCCATCGACCTCCTTGACCTTCCCCACGATAGGTGAGCCATCTGGAGTCATGGGATAGAGCCCCCGCCACGTCCTACGTACTTTGATGTTCTTCAACTTGGGCATGACGTCTACCATGCGTCGCGAAATCATGGGGAGGAACTCTGAAGTCTCCCGGCGATCCGTCCCAAGGATGGGAGGATCTGGTGTGATGCAAAAAATCAATTGGCCCGTACGGTGCTGATAGAAATAGTAGTTGGCCGAGCCCTTTGAAGGACGGATGTCGACAATCATCGGTTCGAGGAAGTGGGCTACCGGCTCGGTCACACCAGCCTCATGGGAGTCGGGCTTCACGGGCACGTCCAGCCCCACCATCTGTGCGACCTTATTAGCGGAAGCGCCGGAGGCGTTGATCACAATCGGCGCGTCGTATTTGCCCTTATCGGTGACGACGCCCTTGACCTTGTCCTTGTCCTTGTCCCGGACGATTTCCTCAACGGATTCGAGGAAGCGAAACTCGGCTCCCTTTTCCTTACCCTGACGGTAGAAGCCATAAGTCGCAAGAAGCGGCGAGGCACTTCCATCTCCCGGTGAGTAGGTTCCGCCGATCAATCCGTTGCGGTTGAGATCGGGCACGACTTCCAGGAGGTCATCTTTGTCGAGCCAGTTGATATCGAGTCCGTAGGATTGCTGAACCTTGATGAGGTCTTTCAGTATCTTCTCCTCCCGCTCCTGGTATGCGACAAAGGAGTATCCACCCTGATACCACTCGATATTGTCGCCGTAGGTTTCTTCCCACTGGGAGAAAATCTCGATACTTTTCAAGCTGGTGCGGATTTTGGCAACGTCGGAATGCGTGGCACGAATGCCCCCTATCGCCGCCTTGCTCGCCCCTTGCCCGACGCTGGCGTTTTTGTCGATGACCAGGGTCTTGATGCCGGCATCTGCCAGGGAAAAAGCTGTGGGCGCACCGACGCTTCCGGCACCAATGATGATCACATCATAACGTCCATTACTTCCCATCGTTTGATCCTTCGGTTCCGCAGAAGACACCCAAGGGAACCTCGACGAAGAAAGGCCGCGCCACGTTTTCGGTGACCTCATCGATTTTGATTCCCTCTTCAGCAAATAACCTTTTGATGAGCCCGCCGCAAGTCTTGGATCCGCAGGCCCCCATCCCGGATCGCGTTGCGGTCTTGATCTCGTTGACATCGCGGGAACCGGCCCGAATCAATTCCCGGATCTCGCCGGCCGTGACGCGCTCACAACGACAAACGATCGTGTCGTCGGTGAGCCGCTCGACGTAGAGATCCATCGGCTCCGTTA
>JAUVQL010000151.1 GCA_030598165.1 Acidobacteriota bacterium
AAAAAGCGCTCGCTGAACGTGGTATCGATGTTGTTGAAGAAGATTTACGAGCGCGCGACTCAGTCGTGAGCTTGCTTACAAAAGTGGAAGGCAAATGCGACCCGGAGGCTCCGTGGGGGAAACTCGTGGCCGAGCTCTTCGAGGAGGTTGTCGAGCCTCAACTCATTCAACCTACTTTTATTTATGACTTACCCTTGGATGTTTCCCCGCTGTCGAAGAAAAAACCTGACGATCCGCAATTCGTAGAAAGGTTCGAGCTCTTCGTGGCCGGTATGGAATGCGCCAATGGATTCAGTGAGCTCAACGATCCCGAGGATCAGCGGGAGCGTTTTCTGGCCCAGTTGCGGGAGAGAGAAAGGGGGGATGCCGAAGCCCATGTAATGGATGATGACTACCTTCGGGCCCTCGCCCATGGCCTCCCGCCCACCGGCGGGGAGGGGATTGGGATCGACCGGCTGGTCATGCTCTTTACTAATTCTCGTTCGATTCGAGATGTCATATTGTTCCCACATCTTCGTCCAGAGTCCGGCCGCCCGGCCGACGAGCCCACCGACGAAGAGGAATAGCCGCACATGAACGCGAATAAGAAGGATTTGTCCGACTGGCTCGAGTCAGATCCTATTCGCGTTAATGAGCGTTTATGCGCGGCTACATTTCTGGATTCTCTGCGTCTTGGCGTTAATTATGGATCTTATTCTTGAGTGCTTGAGTTCTCGAATTCTTGGGTTCTGACCAGATGCCTTTTGAGCTCTTGATTGCTTCACGTTACTTGCTGGCCAAGCGCAAGCAGGTCTTCATTTCGGTGATCTCCGCCATTTCCACCCTGGGTGTTGTCGTAGGTGTGATGATCCTCCTCATCACGCTGGCTATCATGACCGGTTTTCAAGGTGAGTTTCGGAGCCGCATCTTAGGAGCTGCCTCCCATCTCAGTGTCTACAGTATGAAGTCGGGAGGATTCCGAGATTATCGAGAGGTGACCGAGAAGATGCTCTCCATCGAGGGTATCGAAGGCGCGGCACCGGTCCTCTACGGAAAGGCATTGGCGTCGAGCGCAACCGGGTCGGGTCTCGTTACATTGAAGGGAGTCGTTCCCAAGCAAGAAGCAGGGGTCACTGAATTTGCCCGAAAGTTGATCGCGGGAAGTATGGATGGGTTGGAGGAGCTCGACGACCGCCATGAGGTGCTTCCCGGACTTGTGATAGGCGAAGCTTTGGCCGTAACGTTGGGCTGCATCGTTGGCGATTCCGTCAAGTTGACATCGCCCGAGGGGCACCTCACACCGTTCGGCATGCTTCCCCGTACCCGCACCTTTCGTGTCGTAGGGATTTTCAAGGTGGGCCTTTATGATTTCGACCACACCTGGGCTCTCACCTCGCTCGAATCTGCACAGCGGATGCTCGGATTGGGAGATGAAGTGGCCTATGTGGAATCACATGTAGACGATATATATGCGGCGAAAGAAATTGGTACGGTTGTTCGCAAAAATCTTGGGAGCGGTTACGGGACGCTAGACTGGATGGAGACCAACCAGAGTCTATTTTCCGCGCTCTGGCTGGAAAAAATGGTCACTACGATTTTCGTAAGCTTCATCATTGGTGTGGCTGCACTGAATATCGTGGCGAGTCAAATTATGATCGTCATGGAAAAGACGAGGGACATTGCCATCCTTCGCTCCATGGGCACGACGGCAAGAAGCATCATGTATATTTTTATGCTGCAAGGGACGATCATTGGAGTCGTGGGTACCTTTTTCGGAGCTATTGGGGGTGTTGGAGTGTCGTGGTTTCTTGACACCTACCGATTGATACGGATTCCCGAGGATGTCTACCAGCTTACCTATGTGCCATTCAAATTGCCTCCAGCCGATCTGGCGTTGGTTTTGCTGGCGGCCCCTTTGATCTGCTTTTTGGCAACGATCTATCCAGCCTGGAGAGCTTCTCGGCTCACAATTAGCGAGGCTTTGCGCTATGAGTGAAGCTAGGCTGGAAGCCCGCGGCTTAGTCAAAGGGTTTCCCTCGGGCGGGCGCTATCTTCCCGTCCTTCGCGAGGCAGATCTTTCGATTGCCGGAGGGGAGATGGTCGCCATCTTGGGGGCTTCAGGTGTAGGAAAAAGCACCTTGCTTCACGTACTGGGCACGATTGATGGTCCGGAAAAAGGAAGTGTGCGAATTGACGGAAGTGACGTCTTTGCTCTGAGTGAACCAGAGCGGACACAACTTCGAAACAAGGCGATCGGCTTCATATTTCAGTTTCACCACCTCCTGCCGGAGTTCACTGCCATCGAAAACGTTATGATGCCGCTACTGATTGCACGCACCTCCGCAACAGAAGCAAGGGAGCGAGCCCAACGATTGCTTCAGGCACTTGGCTTAGCTGATAGAGGACACCACCGACCGGCTCAACTGTCCGGTGGAGAACAGCAACGGGTCGCTGTCGCTAGGGCGCTCGTCTGCGAGCCTCGTATCGTTCTTGCTGACGAGCCCACCGGGAACTTGGACTCGAAGAGTAGTGACGAGCTTGTGGGGCTACTGCGTAAATTCCACAAGGAAAAGGGACTTACGTCGGTCGTGGTGACTCACAACGAGAGGATTGCCTCCGTCTGCGACCGCATCCTCTATTTGGAAGACGGGATCATCAAAGAAAAAGTATAAAGGGGAAAGCATCCGCACGGCCGGGAGGTCCGCCGCATCAGGAACCGACTTCCTGCGGATGCTCCTTGCCCTACCCCTGAACAACTGTAATGCAGACCCATTGACCCCTGTAACCCCTCATGCTATCCTCCGACGATGGCTTTGGTGCAGCGGCCTTTTTGGAGAAGTGGCAAAAACACCTTATATCCAGTGAGTTACGTCGTGTGGTATAATGAATCAATGATGTTCGGGTGGAGGATATGTTCGAGCGATATACCGAACGATCCAAGCGCGTAATCTTCTTCGCCCGATACGAGGCGGCCCAGCTGGGCAGCAGCTCTATCGAGACCGAGCACCTCTTGCTCGGTCTGATCCGCGAAGGTAAAGGTCTTACTAGCCGTATTTTCGGTAAATCCAACCTCTCTTTGGAGTCCATTCGCAAGGAGATCGAGGGACGGGTCGTCATTCGCGATCAGGTCTCGACTTCTGTGGAGATCCCCCTATCGGCCGAATCGAAACGCGTGTTGACTCACGCCGCTGAAGAGGCTGATCGAATGGTGCACAACTCCATCGGTACGGAGCATATTCTTCTCGGACTGCTGCGTGAGGAGAAATCCGTCGCTGCCAACATCCTTCGAGCTCGAGGGCTTCGTATCAATGCGGTGCGAGAAGACATCGTTCAGGAGCTGAACCAAAAGGCCACGATGTCCAAGGCCAAAGAGACGCCTCTGCTGACCGAGTTCAGCCGAGACTTGACAGAGTCGGCGACTCGCGGCCAACTCGATCCTCTTATCGGTAGGGATGCCGAGCTAGACAGGGTCATTCAAGTACTTTGTCGGCGGACCAAGAACAATCCTGTCCTCATCGGTGAGCCGGGTGTGGGAAAGACGGCGATTGTCGAGGGATTGGCGAACAAAATCGTGCGTGGCGATGTTCCTCTCTTCCTCGCCGACAAGAGAATCCTCGCTTTGGACATATCGCTCATCGTTGCCGGTACCAAATACCGCGGTCAGTTCGAAGAGCGTCTGAAGACCATCATGAAGGAGCTCACGGAGAACACAAACGTCATCATCTTTATCGACGAGCTCCATACTTTGGTTGGGGCAGGCTCGGCGGAAGGATCGCTAGATGCCGCCAACATCCTTAAACCGGCGCTCTCGCGTGGTGAGATCCAGTGCATCGGGGCAACGACGCCGGCGGAATACCGAAAGTATATCGAGCGAGATCGGAGTCTGGAGCGTCGATTTCAAGGTGTCAAAGTCGCAAGCCCAAGCGAGATGGAGACTATCGACATATTGAAGGGCGTCAAATCACGTTACGAGAAGTTCCATCACGTGCAATACTCTGAAGAGTCCGTAACTGCGGCGGTTTTTCAGTCCCATCGCTATATCACAGATCGGTTTCTTCCGGACAAGGCCATAGATTTGCTAGACGAGTCGGGCTCGCGGGTGAAACTACGTGAATCGACCTTTTCGACCGAGTTCGCCAATTTGAAAAAGCGGATACGGGTTATCGCGGATCGAATGGATAACGCTATTGCCGAGAAGGACTTCGAGCGTGCCGCGATGTATCGCGACGAGGAGATCGCTCAAAGGGAGAATCTCCAATACATCCGCGAGAGATGGGAGCTCAAGAACTTCGACCGACCTGTCGTGAACCGGCAGGATATCGACGAGGTCGTATCCAAATGGACGGGGATTCCGCTGTCCTCCATCAAAGAGGAGGAGAGCG
>JAUVQL010000061.1 GCA_030598165.1 Acidobacteriota bacterium
CTACGAGCTGCTCCTGACTGAATCGGGAGTTGTCGATAGCCAGATGGAAATATGAAGCGCGCACCGGATCCTGTAAGAAAAAGGTCTTCAGGAACTTCTTTCGCCGACGCTCTCCTTCAAGGACTTTTTTTTCGGCGCGTCGATGTGGAAGCTGATGCTCCCTCGCGAATTGTTCGATGCGCCACGGCAGAGGTGCGACGACCTGCACATGGAGGCTGTTGTCTAGATCCTGGGTAATCAAGTGACAACCACGACCCACCAGTATCACTTTCCCTTGGAGTGCAAGCGATCGGGCAACCTCCGCAAGTTTTCGGAACAAGACCACATCTTCGACTCGCTTGTGGATGATGGTGTCGAAGAGCTCGCTCATCTCACCACGACGTTGCTCGTCGAGCTTGTCGATGATTTCCCGGCGCACTTCCATCTCGCTCGCCACCCGATCTAAGAGCTCACGGTCATAGGTCGTCCAAAGCACTTTCGACTCGAATCGCTCATTGAGTATCTCCGCGAGCCGATACCCCAGCTCCGGACCTTGACAACCGAACTCACGGGAGATCGTAATGAACGGGCAAGTCTCAGGGGGACAGGGTCCTGGTGCTCTCCTCGCATGCTCCCAGGTTTGGACATGGGTCGAGATCCGCTTCGCCAGTGACGGCACGATCCAACGTTTGGTAATGATTCGATCCTATTCGAGCTCGTGAGCCTTTAGTCGTGCATTGGCCCTCTGAAGGGCGGCTTTGGCACGGTCCCTATCGAGCTCCGGAGCCTCGCCCTCGAGACGTTTTTCTGCACGCCCTTTGGCGCGTCGGGCCCGATCGATGTCGATGTCCTTGGGAAACTCGGCACTTCGCACCATGGCCGTCGTTAGTTCTTTCTGGACGACCAAGAAGCCGCTACCAACGGCAACGTAACGATCGGTGCCGTCGGGACGCCGTATCTGGAGAGCTCCCGGTTGGAGAGCAAAGACGTAAGGGGCGTGATCGGCCAAGACTTCGAACGAACCTTCGAGACCTGGCGCGATAACGAAGGGGACCTCATTACTAAAGACGATCTTCTCGAGTGTCATAATCTCGAAGGGAAACGTTTTAGTGGTCATCTCATCTGTTTCGCCTTTTCGACAGCTTCATCGACCGTTCCGACCATGAAGAACGCTTGTTCGGGTAGCTCGTCGTGCTTGCCGTCCAATATTTCTTTGAAGCTGCGTACCGTATCCGGAATACGAACGTATGCGCCGGGTATTCCGGTGAACTGTTCGGCCACGAAGTTCGGTTGCGACAGGAATCGCTGCAACCTCCGTGCCCGCGCCACCGTGACCTTGTCCTCCTCGGAGAGCTCCTCCATACCCAGAATGGCGATAATATCCTGCAGGTCCTTGTAGCGTTGTAGAACCTGCTGCACTCCGCGAGCCACTTCGAAATGCTCTTCACCCACGATGAGTGGATCTAGAATCCGCGAGGTTGAAGCCAAGGGATCCACTGCCGGATAGATGCCGAGCTCCACGATTTGCCGCGATAGAACGATGGAGCCGTCCAAGTGCGTGAATGTCGTGGCCGGCGCGGGGTCCGTGATGTCATCGGCAGGGACATAGACCGCCTGTACCGAAGTAATCGAGCCCTGTTTCGTCGAGGTGATCCGCTCTTCGAGCTCTCCCATCTCGGTGGCGAGCGTCGGCTGATACCCAACGGCGCTCGGCATCCGTCCTAGAAGAGCCGACACCTCCGCCCCCGCTTGAACGAACCGATAGATGTTGTCGATGAACAAGAGGACATCTTTTCCTTCAACGTCCCGAAAGTACTCGGCGTGGGTCACAGCAGTGAGTCCGATACGCAACCTGGCTCCGGGCGGCTCGTTCATCTGCCCGAACACGAGCACTGTTTTGGGAAGCACGCCCGACGCGCTCATCTCCAAGAAGAGGTCGTTACCTTCGCGGGTTCTCTCCCCCACACCGCCGAACGTCGAGTAACCGCTGTGCTCTTTGGCGATGTTACGTATGAGCTCCTGAATCAAGACCGTTTTCCCGACACCGGCGCCGCCAAAGAAACCGACCTTGCCTCCCTTGGCGAAGGGCGCGAGTAGATCAATGGATTTCAGGCCGGTCTCGAACTGTGTCGTGGCCGGGACCTGGTCTTCAAAGGATGGCGGCAGTCGATGTATGGGAAAATTGTGCTCGGACTCAACAGGACCTTTTCCATCGATGGGATTACCGAGTACATCGAAAATCCGGCCTAGTGCCGGCTCTCCCACCGGTATGGTAATAGGAGCACCGGTGTCAATGGCTTCCATCCCTCGCACGAGCCCTTGCGTTGCCGCCATGGCCACGGTGCGAACCACACCTTCACGAAGATGCTCAGCGACTTCGCACGTCAAATCGATGTTGCCTTCCTTATCGACGACCTTAATAGCGTTGTTGATTTCAGGCAATTCGTCGGTGTGGAACTCGATGTCAACCACCGGCCCAATGACCTGAGCAACCTTCCCTTTTCGTTTTTCCTGGTCTTTCATTCCTGGCATCCTACTGATCATGCTTCAACGCTTCCGCACCCGAGACAACCACCAAAATCTCCTCCGTAATGGACGCTTGACGGCGACGGTTATACTCCCGCGTCAAATGGTCGATCATGTCCGATGCACTATCCGTCGCGTTCTTCATTGCGATCATGCGAGCAGCCTGTTCGCTGGTCAGTGATTCCACCAGGGAACGATAAATGGAGACCTCCACGTATTGAGGCAACAATGTGCCCAGCAATTGGTCCGCTGCCGGCTCGAATTGGTAAGCGGACCGTGGAGCCGAAGAGGGAGGCTTCCGGCTTTTTTCGCTTTCGATGGGCAGCAATTGAACCACGGCAGGGGCGGACTTCAAGACCGTGACGAACTGAGTGTAGGCCAAAAAGATTTGGTCGTATCTACCCGACGTGAAATCGGTGATCACGCGTTTAGTGATAGCGCTCAGCTCCTCCAAGGTAACGTCACGAGATAATTTAGGGAAATGCCCGTCGATGGCAAAACCACGGCTACGGAAGTGATCTCGCCCCTTGTTACCGATCGTAATCAATCCCACTTCGGCCCTTTGCTGAGCGATGAATCGCATCGTCTCTCGAGTGATATTGGCCAGGAAGGGTCCCGCAAGTCCTCGGTCTGAGCTCACCAATACGACACCCACACGATGAACAACTCTTTTCTCCAAAAGCGGGTGCCGTGAGCCCAGCCCTCCTGCTGCAGCGACATCCTTGAAGATCTCCAGGAGGCGCTCCGCATAAGGACGTGAGGATTCCGCCTTTTGTTGGCTACGGCGCAAGCGGGCTGATGCGATCATGTTCATCGCGCGGGTGACTTTTTCGATGTTCTTCACCCCGCGAATACGTCGCCGGATCTCACGTGTTGAAGGCATGTTGCTAACTTGAGCTCACAAAAAACCCTAGCGCCCAACCGTAGAACTCGAGATATCAGAACTCAAGAACTCAGGCAATCTCTGGTTCCTTTATCGCCCGACACAGCCGGGCCTACGGCTGACTTCTGGCTTCCAGTCTGCAGTCGGCAGACAGCCGTCAGCTACTTCGTTCGAAAACCTTCTTGAATTCCTCAACCGCTTTAGTCAGACGAGCCACGATGTCGTCGGTGAGCTCTTTCTTTTCGCGAATGGCCCGGCCGATATCGGCATACTTGCTGCGCATGAATGTGTAGAGCTCTTTTTCGAATCGACCGACATCCGCGACCGGCACATCATCAATGTGGCCATTGATACCAGCCCAGAGGATCACGGTCTGTTCCTCAACGGCAAGGGGCGAGTATTGAGGTTGTTTGAGTAGCTCCACGATTCGCTGGCCTCGGTCGAGTTGGGCTTTAGTAGCCTTGTCCAAATCGCTGGAAAGCTGAGCAAAACTCTCTAGTTCTCGGTACTGAGCCAAGTCCAGGCGTAGCCGCCCCGCCACCGCCTTCATCGCTTTCGTCTGAGCATTTCCTCCTACGCGGCTGACGGACAGGCCAACCGACACCGCCGGGCGGACACCTGCATAGAAGAGATCGGCCTCGAGATAGATCTGACCGTCGGTGATACTGATGACATTGGTGGGAATGTAGGCGGAATAGTCACCCTCTTGCGTCTCGATGATGGGCAATGCGGTCAGCGAACCACCCCCGGCTCGGTAATTGGGATTCATCTCGTGCGCTTTGTCGTGGAGTTTCGCAGCCCGCTCGAGCAACCGCGAATGCAAATTGAAGATGTCACCTGGGTAGGCCTCCCGCCCGGGGGGCCGCCGTAGCAGCAAGGAGATCTGACGATAGGCCTGAGCATGTTTGGATAAGTCGTCATAAATGATGAGAGCGTGCTTGCCGCTGTCACGGAAGTACTCACCCATGGCGCAACCGGAGTAAGGCGCCACAAATTGCATGGGAGCAGGTATGGCAGCCGAAGCACTCACGATGATGGTGTAGTCCATGGCACCGTGGCGTTCCAAGGTGTCGACCACGCTCACCACCGTCGATCTCTTCTGCCCCACGGCCACATAGATGCAGATCACACCTGTGTCCTTTTGATTGATGATCGTATCGATGGTGAGTGCCGTCTTTCCCGTTTGACGATCGCCGATGATGAGCTCCCGTTGACCCCTTCCGATTGGAATCATTGAGTCGATTGCCTTGAGGCCGGTTTGAAGCGGCTCTTTGACGGGTTGGCGCTCGATGACGTTGGGAGCCGGGCCCTCGGTGGGACGGATTTCACTGTGTTTGATGGGACCTTTACCATCGATGGGTTGTCCGATAGAGTCGACCACGCGACCCAAGAGGCCTTCTCCCACGGGCACGGAGAGCACCCGCCCGGTGCGCTTGACCAGTTCGCCTTCGGAGATTTTCGTATAATCGCCCAAGATCATGACCCCCACACTTTCGTGCTCCAGGTTGAGAGCCACGCCGTGAATGCCGTCCGCAAACTCCAGCATTTCTTCGGCCATACAATTGGGGAGTCCCTTCACTCGCGCGATCCCGTCTCCTGCCTCGATGACCTCACCGACTTCTTCGATACGGACTTTTGATTTGTATTCTTGGACGTTCCTGCTGAGGATCTGAGATATTTTCTTTGGATCCAGGGTCAGCGATTCGGATTTGGACATTCTATGAACCTTTAAGACGCGATCTGGTCTTCCATCCGTTGAAGTTTCCTGAGTAAACTTCCATCGACCACTTGCTCGCCGACTCTGACGATGGCTCCGCCCAAAATAGAGCGGTCCAGTTTCTGAATAAGGCGAACGTTCTTTCCGATGATTCGGGACAACTCCTTCGCCATACGTTCGACCGTCTGATCATCCAACGGTATGGCCGTCACGACTTCCCCACTCACTCGTTCCCGAGCTGCCTCTGCTAATCCGCTGTACTCTTCGATGATGGCGAGTATCCGACGACTTCGATCTTGGTCACTGATAGTGATTAGCATATCCAACACGATAGGGTGGACTCGCCCCTCGAAGAGATCTTGAAGCGCTCGACGTTTGCCCTCATGTCGGATGTTGCGGTCTTTGAGGAACGCCAAGATCTCTCCCCTGGCTATCAGCAGATCACGGAGCCGGCAGAGATTTTCGTCAACGCGGTCCACCACACGTTCCGCCTGAGCAATCTCGAAAAGTGCCCTGGCATAGTGAGTATTGATGGAGTCACTCGACATTTAAGACGCCTTCTGAATATCACCCAGATCCTTGATCAACTCTTCCACCAGTTGACGGTGCCGACTTTCGTCGATCTCCTTCTCCAGCACCTTGGATGCTATCTGTACCGACAAGGTCGCTACCGCGTCCTTGAGCTCCTGGACACCTTTTTCTTTTTCGCGCAACATTTCCTCTCGAGCCCGCTCGAGGATGGTCGCCGCCTCGGCCTTGGCCTTTTCCAGCACATCCTTCCTGACGTTCTCTCCGATGGCGCGCGCTTCCTCGATAAACTTCGCTGCCTCCGACCGGGCCCCCGCAATCTGTTCCTCATAATCAGCCATCAACTTCTTGGCATCATCCCGGTCCTTTTCGGCATCGGCAAGATGCTGTTGGATGGTACTCCGACGGCGATCGAGGGCTTCCACAATTGGATTGAACGCCAGCTTGGCCAGAAGGGCGAACATCACGAGAAAGGTAGCAAGTGTCCAAACCCAAAGTCCGATGTCATCGGGCACCACATTAACGCCCTCTTCCTCAGCCGCTATTGCAGCGGTAGGACACAGCAGAATAATGCCAAGAATCGATAAGTGCCTCTTCATTGTGACTCCCACTCCTATCGAAAGACGAGAATGAAAGCGATCAACAGCGCATAGAGCACTTGGGCCTCAACCAGGGCAAAACCGATGAACATCAAGCGTTGTATCAGGGAGAGTGCTTCCGGTTGACGGGCCGCCGACTCGATGGCACGAGCGAAGATATTGCCAATCCCGATGGCACCGCCCATAGCCCCAAGGCCAATCGCCAACCCCCCACCCAGCCAGGCCAGA
>JAUVQL010000247.1 GCA_030598165.1 Acidobacteriota bacterium
ATGTTAATAAGAGACCCAGAAGGAGGCATATCAAGGTTGCATGAAGACCCACCGGCAGCTCACCCTCGCCTTCGCCTTCCGTCTTCTGGGTGAGCAAGGGGCGAGAATCGGCCCCTTACTCCCCTTCCCGATCGACCTACACTGGGTCCTGGTAGCGGCGGCGATCGCATTTTTTCTCACCCCCTCGTCTTCGACCCGTCCACACAGCAAGCAGTTCCTCGTCGTGCTGGTCCTTTTGGCTCTGGCCGCCTGGCCTCTCCGATCATGGCGCGACCGTGTCCTGAACCCGACACCCGCACTCGTCGTCGAGGTATCACGGGCTTCGGACCCGAGTCACCTCGTGGAACAGACTTTGCTGCTCGATTCTCTGGATCTCGATAGCCGCAGATATCTCCATCGGTTGACAGGCCGGCGTCGGGACATAGCACTCGATATCAAGGGCTTTCTATTCGTTCCTGAATCAGGAGAATATGGTTTTTCCGTCGATTGCGACGACGCCTGCAGATTTGAGATTGACGAAACCGACCTCGCGTCTCCGACCGAGACGCCATCTACAGCCACCCACCTCGATGCCGGAGCTCATCGCTTGACGATCCACTACCAACAAGGACAAGGTCCCGCTTTTCTGCGCATCCGTTGGAATCGGCCGGCGAGCATGGAGCTTCTTCGCCTGGAACATTACCTATCGGGTCAACGGAGCAACCTTCTCGATGAAGCACGGCTGCAATCCAGGACGTGGCATGCGGCGCTCAGCTACCTGTCGGCTCTCGTCTGGTGGGCGGTATTTCTCGGGCTAATTCTTCGAACCGGGGAGACCAGGACTTTCTGGAAGCAGCGATTCACCTCCGAACCCGCTGCGCGTTGGGTGCCGCGTATCGCTGCCGTGATTCTCATCGTCTACGGAGCTTTGCTGCGGTTCGATTCTCTTTTGGTCCACTCCCAGCTTACGAGCGAGTCGCAACCCGCCACAGAAATACATCAAAAGATCCAGCCTCTTCTTCCGAATTACAGCCTCTTCAATCCCAACAACGCACCGGATGATCCATACCGTGCCGACGTTCGTAGCTATCTGGATCGCTCATCGACATTGAGCCTTGGAAGTTTTTATGACGCTCACTTTCGTGAGCCCTTTTACGTCGCTCTGGTCAAGCTATTCGTCACCGCATCCGGAGCGAAAGAGCTCGCGATTCTCATCCAAAGCACGTTCTTTTCCATTGCTATCTTGCCTCTGGTTTACATACTCGCCGCGCGGTTGAGCAATCGCTGGTGGGCGCTCGGGATTCTCATACCCGTGACGCTTCACGAATGGCTGCTGCTGGAAGCGCCCACCGGTTACCGTATGAGTACCTACGCTTTCTTTCTCCTTCTTTATGTCGGGTGGCTGTTCATCGGTAAGGTGCATCGTTGGTGGGTCGATGCGCTCATCGTCGGCGTTCTAGGCGCGATGGTGAGCCTCACTCGTTTGAGTGGACTCAGCCTCGTGTTGCCCCTACTGCTGCTGAAAGCCTGGGAGAAGAGAAAAGAAGGCGGCTGGAGATACGCGGGAGCCGCCGCGCTCACGCTCGCCGTCCTCATCGGCCCGTTTCTTCTGAACTGCTATCGGGTGCACGGCGATTCTTTCTATGCCGTTAGCTTCAATACACATTTCTGGCTGGAGACCGAGAATCACACAGAGTCCATTTCGACTCCGGTGAATCTCTACCGCTACTTATTGAATTCTCGTGGATTATCCGAGCTCATCAAGGGGAGTTTTCTGGGATTGACTTTTCTTCCCCTCCGCACATTCTGGAACGGACTGGCTCACTTCCCTTGGCTCGGCGCCATGGTTGTCGCCACGGGCATCGGCGGTCTCGCCCTCAGCCTTCGCAGCAGGATGCGATTTTTGGCCGTCGCTTATTTCGCCCACTTGATACCCTTCGCTTATATCCAAAACTTCCCATCAGGAGAGATGCCGCGCTTCGTCATGCCCGCCTTTTTCTTCTTTATACTGGCCGCAGCCTGGGCTTGCCATCGGTTACAGGAAACCAGGAAAAGACGCAGCCCCTCGCGATCCTCTCAGGAATACCTCTAAGGAAGGCAGGAACGCAGGAAAAAGGCGGGACCCTACAGTTCCTTTTCGGAATACCTCTAAGGAACCCAGGAAACCAGGAAAAGAAGCTCCTGGAGATCCTTTTTTTCCTCTAAGGAAGGTAGGAACAAGGCAGGACCCCCATCGCTCCTTTTCGGAAAACCATCTAAGAAAGGAAGTGAAGGAAATTGTCTTTTCTTTCTTGGGTCCTCTCCTGGGTTCCTGGGTTCCCAATTCCGGTGTTATTCGCGTTCATGTGCGTTCATTCGCGGCCGATATGTTTTGTTGTCTCTCGCCCGGCATAGCCGGGCCTACGGATGACTTGGGTTTTCTTTCTTGGGTTCCTGGGTTCCTTAGAGGAAAAAGGATCCCCAGAGGTGTCCGCTGTTCACTGCTTACTCGCCTCTTTGCCCTCAGGAGCTTGCTCCCAGACGTACTTCCGCCCCAGCGCATGCTTTTCGAACCAGTCCAGCTCCACGTTCACCTTGAAGAGCCGGTGCCGGAGCTCACGAAATCCGTGGGGCTCCCGGGGAGCTATGTAGAGGTGCGTGGGCACGCCATTCGTCTTGAGGGCCCGATAAAGCTCAACCGATTGCGGCGAGGGCACCCGGACGTCGTTTTCGCCGACTAAAACGATGGTCGGTGTCTTGACCTTCCAAATGTCTTTCAACGGCGAGTTGTTCCAGTAGACATCGATGGGGGCATCCTTCTGCCACGGGGTACCGCCAAACCAGGGTGTACGGTAAATCCGTACATCGCTCTGTCCGTACATGGAGATCCAGTTCACGGCTCCGGCACCGGACGAGGCCGCTTTGAAGCGGTCGGTATAAGTAATGCTCTTGTTGGTCATGTGACCGCCGGCGCTCCAGCCCATCTTGACCATCCGAACTCCATCGGCAATGCCTTTCTCTATCAGATGATCGACACCG
>JAUVQL010000246.1 GCA_030598165.1 Acidobacteriota bacterium
AGGTCGCGCCCGAGTCGAACACCGATGTGTTCGTGATGCCGGCGACGATCGCCGTCGAGACGACGGCCGGCGAGGAGCGCTTCCGGGTGGTCAACGACAAGCGCTGGCAGGTGTTCTCGTTCGACGTCGCCGCGGCTCCCGGGCAAGTGACCTTCGACCCCGACGACATTCTGCTGCGCAACGACGACGTGACGGCGGTGGCGGTGGCGGCGCCGGCGAAGATGCCGTAGGCGGAGCCGGCATGCTCCAGCATTTGCTCTTGCGGAATATCCCGGGCCGGGGTCTCCAACTCCTCGCGACGGCCTTGGCGACCCTGCACCAGGAAAGGCTCGGCAAGGAAAAGGGTCACAATTGTCCCAAAGGCAACCGGTGTCTTCACTGTGCTTCTCATGGTGTCATCCCTCTCTATCCTGTGGAGCTATACGCATCTATGAAAACCGATAAAGGCCGTAAAGGCAAATTGTCGCCGCTTACGCCGCGGTGTCCGGGCGAAACGACAATGAGTATTCTACCCCTCCGGGCATGGGCATCGAAATCAGGGAAGAGGAGAAGTTGCTTTTTTTCCGGTCGGGAAACGGCCTCGCCCAGAGGCCGGGCAGAACGCCGAGGGAACAGAGTGCACGGAGTAAGACTTAACGATATCGGGCTATCTCGGCTGCTCCTTGACGAGTGTTGGACGTAGGGGAGCTTTCAACTCATCGACTCTCAATTCCCCACCGAAACCACCTGAAGCCAAGACGATTTGATTCCCCAGCGCCTGAATCTCCGCTCTCACGACACGTGAACTAACGGCGTCCAGACTGGCCCGGGGCTTGGTGAGAAAACGTTGCGAAAGGTGGCGTTTCATCAAACCGCCGCTGGTATGAGGATAGTCGGGGGCAAGAACGTGGATCACCTCATGCACGATGACTCTCCCTATCGCCCGGGCTAGATATTTCATGGCGAAAGGCGTTTCCGTTTCGCCGAGGTTCAGAGTTTCGACAATCTGAGGGTAGAAGAGGTAAACACTGCCCCTCTCCCCTTCCCGGTGGGTCGCCACTCCCATCACATGCTCGCCGAGTCCCCATGACGACGAGTTCGAAGGAAGAAGGATAACGTACAGCCCGAGCGTCTCACCGTAGGTCTCGATCTCTTTATCAGCCTCTGCCCCCATCTTCCAGCGCACGTCCACACCGGACTCTCCGAAGATTCGATTGACCTCCCGGGACATGTCCTCGAACGAACGCGGACAAAGTCGATACGTGTCGTACCAGACGAGACTCAACTGCAACCAACCCTCTGTTTGGCTCTCCAGTGCACCATACTTCGAGGAATCTTCTCGTTCTTTAGAATCGGCCTCTACAAAAGGATGTATAAAAAAACAGGAGACGAGCACTACAAGCACACAAAGGCATCTCGAAAATCTCTTCGCTGCGGATCTCATGGCATCCTCCCCAAC
The DNA here is from genome assembly GCA_030598165.1 of Acidobacteriota bacterium. The sequence goes on from JAUVQL010000246.1 coordinate 1,439, forward strand.
TAGGAGGCTCCAAAACGATGCGTTTTGTCGGTTGTTAACGGATGAGCTTCTCGAGGGGTACGAAGAAGCCCATCAGGGTTTGGTTTCTACTGCTCCCTACCGATTGAGTTAGCAATGGATGTGCCATGAAGACCCTTTTGGGAGTGACGATAAGCCCCCTTATTCAGTAATGTTAGGATATGTAGTCGATGTTGATTGTCGTCTCTCTGTTCATCTCGTTTACACATGCTCCAATGATTTACAATGCATTTTTTTGAATTCATTTTGTTGAAAGAAATGCGACTGAGAATTTTGAATCAGGTTTCAATTTATTGAAGCGCGTGTAGAATGTCGGTGTAACGGTCAGAAAATATGAAGCGCCCGAATATCACGAAAAAAGCCCTTTTTGCCCTGGGGATCGTGCTACTCCCCTTGGCGATTTTTCTCCAAGAAATGGCATTTCACTCTCCTCAGGAGATAGAGAAAGTCTACGGAGGTTGGATATATCCAAGCGTGGCCTACCTCCTAGGGGGTCTCAACGGGTCCGTGTCGTTTTCTCTTGCCGAAGCGACATGTGTTGTTCTTTTGTTCAGCTTCCTGGTTTGGGTCATCGTCAGATGGAAGCGACGCCGTCACGGAAAGAAGGCCAAGTGGTGGATGAGAGTTTTACGCGCGATGGCGACGCTTTGGATACTGGCCGGCTCGATTGCATGGATTTTTCTTCTGCTTTGGGGACTCAACTACGCCCGCCCCCCGCTTCGAGAGCGCCTCGGACTGGCGGTTGATGAGATTGACGACAAGGAAGTGTTGGACGCCGGACGACGATGCGCAATCTTGGCGACATCGCTTCACTCCGCCCTCGGCGTGGGGTCCGAGCATCCCACGACACTGCCGCTGGACTTCCGAACACTAAACGAAGTCATCGACGAACGTTTGAAGGAGCTCGCACTGCCCGGCGATCCTATTCAATACCGCACGTCGCCGGTCAAGAAACTCTTCGTTTCGGAAGCGCTGTCGTATCTCGGCGTGAGCGGTGTTTTCATCCCTTTTACCGGTGAGCCCTCGATGAACGGAATGATCCCCGACGTTTTCATCCCCATCGTCGTCGCGCACGAAAAGGCGCATCAACGTGGGATCACCAACGAGGGAGAAGCCAACTTCGTGGCCTTTCTAACCTGCTCGGGAGCCGATCGACATACCTACTTACGGTATTCGGCTTACCTCTATGCAGCGGCACAGCTCATCGGCGCGGCGTCTAGACCTCTACCCGATGAGGCCGGAGAAGCATGGGAGCTCCTGGGGGAAGGACCCGTGCGGGACCTGACCGCAGTCCGCGAGTTTTGGGCCCGCTACGTAGGACGGATCGCAGAGATAGCGGAGAGTATCAATGACACCTATCTCCGATCCCAACGCGTCCCGGAAGGCGTCGCGAGCTACGGGCAGATTACCGGCCTGCTCGTCGCCCTCGACCGGCAAGGAAAGCTCATTCAGTAACCAGTCATCAGTCGTCAGTCAACAGACGTCAGCTCCGGCTGACGACTGACGTCTGCTGATGACTGGTGACTGATGACTAAATGCATTCCTCGAAGCG
>JAUVQL010000202.1 GCA_030598165.1 Acidobacteriota bacterium
CCTTGCGGAGTTCCAGATCCTCGGTAGAGAAGGAAACCTCCCCTTCCATGTCACGAATCCCAATCTCGAAACATATTTCGCCCACCCGCTCTGAACCTCGGTAGACCCTAATCCCAAATTCTTGCCTATCGATCGAATTTGCCATTGTGCAACTCCTTGCTCCCAACCTTCATGAAACGCCCAAGTAGCAAGATGCATGCCTGACTTCGATGTCGCTCGAAAAAGGACTCAGCCACTAGATATCGTGTAGGGTTGTCTCCATACTACCAATATTCGCATTTCAATTCGTTATGTGTAGTGACATTATATGATCCTTTGCGGAGGAAAAAACCCACAAGATGTGGGGACATCTCCCCAGAATTCCAAGCATAGAGCCATATTCAAAGGAAGGGCCCCGATGGGCTAGGGGCAAACCCCTACAATGAACTAGCCTTTTGGATAGCTTTCCATAGCACGTTCGGATTCGTCTCGAAGGGCAGGACGTGAACGCGACATCCCCGGGGGGCCCACACCACGGGATCGGTCGGTCCGAACAATGCATACGTGGGGATTTTCAGAGCCGCGGCAAGATGCGTGATTCCGGAGTCGTTGCCAATATACGCTCTCGACCGAGTTAGAAGCGCTGCTACGGTGGTGAGGTCAAGGTCCTTCAATACAGGCAAGATCTCGTTTGTGCTCATGAACAACCGCCGAACGGGATCTTGGTCGGCTTCTCCTTCGAGGATGAGTACTCCGAGGCCGTTTCTTCTCGCCAAGCCAACGAGCTCCGCAAATTTCTCACTGCTCCAGTTCTTCCGCGGGCTTCCACTTCCAGGGTGTATGGCAAGAAAGCGATTCGGCTCGAGTGATTCTGCGAATAGAAGTTTCTCAGTCAAGGTATGGCTGTCCGCCGGCAGCACCAGCTCCGGAGGAGGGGTGGGGCCAATCACCCCCAACGGCTCGAGGGTCTGCATCAGATGGTCGGCGGCGTGGACTCTCGCGCCTTCCTTTGGGAATGGCCGATTTTGAACGAACGGAACGGCCAAGCTCTCGAACAGTCGATTCAGATGACCAGCCTCGTCAAAGCACCATGCCACCACGACATCGAACGGTTCGAGGAAATCTCGGAGCCTCGGGGTCTCCTTTCCTGAAAACAATCCAGCGAACCAGGTCCGGTCAACGGAGTGGAGAGAATCTGCATGAAGAGGGCTAATCGCAAGTCGCGAGGGAGTCGGGTAGCCGACCAGCTCGATTCGCCCCCCTTGCCCCACCTCACGTCTAATAGCCTGCAATGAGGGCAGGCTCAGAATCGTGTCGCCCAAGGCGCCGGGACGAATGACCAACACGCGATCCCCGGCCCTCAGGCGCCGTAGAAGGTTCAATCGCATTTCCTTATCCGGGCTGGCGGCTTCCGGAGGCCTCACCGGGCATTTCATGGTAGAATTTGAGCTATTGTAAATCATCCGAAAAGACCATTTGCCGAGGTGGGCATCTTTTGCCGTCGACGATTAGAAGTCGAGTCCCGGAAAGACTCCGGCTCATCCCTGTGAGGAGAATACCGATGAACAGGATGTTCCAAACGTTGTCCATCGTTGTCCTGATCCTTCTGTCGAGTCTACCCCTGGCTCGAGCACAGGAGCAGGAACAAGAGACTCAAGAACCGACAGTCCAGTCTATCGACCCCGATGTTCAGGGGTCTTTCGTCCGTGGTCTGCGGCTATACCGAAATCGGAGCTTCCGCGAAGCCATGAGCGAGTTCACGAGCGTTGTCGCGTCCGAGCCCAACCGCGCCGACGTCCATTATCTGGTAGGTTACTGCCACCTGATGCTCAAAGAATTCGAACAATCCGTGGATGCCTTCCGCCGAGCGTTCGAAAAGGATCCGGAGCTCGACCCCCGTACGATCTACCAAAGCCGCAAATAGGGAATCTACTCTATTTCGATCGAAGACTCAGCTTTGTTGGCTGGGACGGGCTTCTTGTCCGCTATGACAGTTCCTGCCGAGCGGTTTCTCGGCCTTTGTCGACCGCCTCCGGTTCGTTTCTTCGGAAGCAGTTCGAACTTCTCAGGATGGAGATTGCCGTCGGTTTTGACGATAACATCCTGCCCTAACATGACTCTCAATTCGTCCATGACCGGAGCCGCTTGATCGCGAAGTGCTCGTCCCACATCAGGGTGTACGCGCAACGTCAATCCGCGCGGAAAATCCTCGAGATTCATCCTCACTTTGTCCATGATTTCGTAGCAAACGGTCTCTGGAGATTTGATCCAAGAACTACCCTGGCAGTACGGGCAAGGATGGCACAAGAGGCGCTCCAGCGATTTCTTCACTCGTTTTCTCGTCAACACGACCAAGCCGAACTCGTTGATTTGGATCGTTTTCGTGGGAGAAGAGTCTTTTTCGAGCTCCTCCTCGATGGCGGTAAAGACCTTCTGTTGGTTTCGCCGCTCCTCCATATCGATGAAATCCAAAACGATGATCCCCCCCAAATCGCGAAGGCGTATTTGCCTCGCGATCTCCTGGCAGGCCTCTAGGTTGATTAGAGTAATCGTATCCTCGAGTCGGGTCTGGCCCGTGTAGCGGCCGGTGTTCACGTCAATGGCAACGAGGGCTTCCGTTTGGTTGATCACGATGTAGCCGCCTGATTTCAGCCAGACTTTGCTCTTTAGCGCCTTGTCGATTTCCGATTGAACCCGATATTCCTCGAATATGGGATAGTTGCGAGAGTAGTACTTCACTCGGTGGAGCATTTTCGGCTGTATCTCTTTGACGTAACCGGCAACCTGCTCGTAAAGCTCTTCCGAATCCAGGCGAATAGCGGTGAAATCCGGGGACAAGTGATCTCGTATGTATTTGAATACGAGCCCCAAGTCACGGTGGACGATAGCCGGAGCACGGCTCGACTCCGCTCTCCGGCACACCTCGCTCCACTGATTCTCGAGGAACCGCATATCGGCAATGATGGTCTCATCGTCCTGGCCCTGCGCTGCCGTGCGAACGATGTATCCTCCTTCGGTTTTACGATTTTCCTGTACGAGCCTCCGAAGCCGAGACCGTTTTTCGGAGGTATCGATCTTTCTTGAGACACCGATGTGGTCCACCGTGGGCATGAAAACGAGCAGTCGGCCCGGCAAGCTGACGTACGAGGTGATCCTTGCCCCCTTCGTACCTATGGGCTCCTTGGCCACCTGGACGAGCACATCTTGCCCCTCGCTGAGAAGCGTGTCGATGGAAGCCTGTCCGGCGGCGCGAGCCGCTGCCCGCTCCTCCTCTTCAATATCTTCATCGACCTCCAAAAAAGAGGCATCTTCCCCTTCCAGCACATCGGAAACGTACAAAAAGGCATCTCGATCTAAGCCAATATTCACGAAGGCGGACTGCATACCTGGGAGTACCCGATTGACACGACCCTTGTATAGGTTACCGACCACGCCGCGATTTTTTTGCCTATCCACTGAGACCTCGGTAACAACGCCGTCCTCGGCAATCGCCACCCGTGTCTCGAGAGCAGTGTGACTTATGAGCATTTCTTTTGACATTCGAACCGCCATTGACGAGGCGAGCTAAAAGCTGCCCGAGCCCGCCTCCTTATACAAAGCGCCTTCGACCTGTCGCGAGGTACAGGACCAAGTAGGCCTAGATACACCTCACCCCAGGC
>JAUVQL010000121.1 GCA_030598165.1 Acidobacteriota bacterium
AATCATCCACAGCTACGATTACATGGTCGAAGGCGATCTCGTAGAGCTCAAGTAGAGCTACCCCTTCGGCGGCTGATTTTGAGACGGGCGGGTGAAAGCTCGTCACCTAGATTGACGTAGGTCGCGGGCTTCTTGTCTCCCTCGGAACAAACCAAAACCACATCGCCTGGAACGAGATCTCTTATCAAGGCCGTACGGTGCTGATGTAATTTTTGTACCTGCAGGACGATGCCGACGGTATCCCAATCACCGCCCGGGCCGAATCGAGACTCGATGAGGCGACTATACCCACTTTCGACAACCGGCTGAAACTCCAAAATATCCACCCGGCCGGGCCTCTGCATACCCTGAAGTAGCCCGCTTCGGAAGCGAAGCGCTTCAAAGGCCCCGGGGCCAAGGTAGACCTCGGGCGCGCGCTCGATCAAACGAACCGATGTCTTTTTGCGCGACGAGAGTCCCTTCGTCGCCGTGGGTTTACGTCGCTTCATGCCTGGCCGTTACTGGGAATTTCGGTGACGACTTTCTTATAGAATCTGCGAAAGTACTCGAATCCGGAAACGAGTGCCAAAACGACCGTCAACCATAACGCCACTCGGCCCAATACGTAGAAAGGTCCAAGGAAGTTCTTCCCAAGGATGAGCATGAGTATGGCAATGACTTGACTCGTCATCTTCCCCTTGCCGAGGTTGCTGGCAGGAATCGTGATGCCGCGAGAAATCGCAATGCTGCGCAGCCCCATGACGGCGAATTCACGCCCGATGATGATAACGACCATCCATGCGGGAGCCAGCTGCATTTGAACGAGGCTAATAAAGGCCGCTGACGTGAGCAGTTTGTCCGCAACCGGGTCCAGCATGGTTCCCAATTTAGTGACTTGTCCTCTGCGCCGCGCCAAATAACCGTCGAGCCAATCGGTAAAAGCCGCCACCCCAAAGATGGCTCCGCCAATGAGCTCCCAACGCTCCGTGCGAGTCAAAAGAACCACAACCAGAAGGGGGACCAAAAAGATGCGACTCAGGGTGAGGGCGTTTGGCAGATTGGGAAGTTTCATATCTCCCGAATTCCGCTTGTCATACGTTCATCCGAGGACAGTGACGACACATGCTAGATCTTTATGATCTTCTCGGAACGAGATCCCCTAGTGGCATTTCGCGTATCCACTACGAGACGCGCTTTCGCAATGATGTTCTCGATGTCGAAACAAGTATGTTCTGTCAGAATGACCGCACAATCAGCCGTTTCCAACGCTTCCTCGAGTGGCTTGGATTGGTATTTCACGCCGTCCAAATTCAGCTCAGGAACGAAGGGGTCATGATATATCACTTCCGCTCCTTTTTTCTCGAGGATTCTCAGCACATCCAAGGCGGGAGACTCCCGCACATCATCGATGTCCTTTTTGTAACTCATTCCCAACAAGAGGATTACCGATCCCTTAATGCTCCTTGTTCGCTCATTGAAGGCATCCTGGATCTTGTTGACGACATAGTACGGCATGGAGGAATTGACCTCCCCTGCCAACTCGATGAACCGCGCGCGATAATTCAGCGTCTTGAGCTTCCAGGAAAGGTAGAGAGGATCAATGGGTATACAGTGACCACCCAAGCCGGGTCCAGGATAGAAAGGCATGAACCCAAATGGCTTGGTCGCCGCCGCATCTATCACTTCCCAAACATCGACACCAAGCCGATCACACATTAAAGCGACTTCATTGACCAGGCCAATGTTCACGCTACGGAATGTGTTCTCCAAGAGTTTGACCATCTCCGCGGTTCGGGTGGAAGAAACCGGTATCACGGTCTTGACGGCTCGAGAGTAAAGGGCTTGGGCAACTTCCGTGCAAACGGGTGTCGTGCCGCCGATAATCTTGGGAGTGTTGTGTGTATTCCACGTCTCGTTTCCCGGATCAACGCGCTCCGGTGAAAAAGCCAAAAAGAAATCCTCTCCAACTTTGAGGCCGCTTTCCTCGAGAGTAGGCAGAATGAGCTCTTCGGTGGTTCCCGGGTAAGTAGTACTTTCCAGTATAACCAGCTGACCGGGACGAAGGCGTTTGGAGATCTCGCTGGTGGCGTTCACGACCAAAGACAAATCGGGGTCTTTGGTTTTGGAAAGTGGTGTGGGCACGCAAATGATAATGGCATCGCCGTCTTTGAGGGACGAAAAGTCCGTCGTGGCAGAAAGACGTCCTGAGCGCACGAGCTCGGCAATTCGATCGGAGGGTACGTCTCGCACATAGGAGCGACCTTCCAATATCGATGCGACCTTCTCTGGATTAACATCGAGCCCAGTGACAGAGAGTCCGGCGGATGCGAACTCCACTGACAGCGGAAGGCCGACGTAGCCAAGACCGACCGTCGCTACCTGAACGGAACCGTCTGCAATCTTCTCCCTAATGATTTTCGCATGCATCATCAAAGACCTGAGCGTTTCGTGGAATAACTTTTAACTATATCGGAACGCTGCCGGACATGTCAAACTATCGCTTGCTTCTCAAGCGCTTACAGCCATCCGGGCTTGAAGATGGCCCCCTCCACATGGTACATTCTGCTATCTTCGACTGAAAGGAGGGCACCATCTTATGACCGCGGTCATCTTAGCTGGTGGAAAGGGAACCCGGTTGAGGCCACTGACCCTTCATACTCCCAAACCCATCGTACCCATTCTTGACCGCCCGTTTCTGACCTCCCAAATCGAGCTTTTGCGGCGCGCCGGAATCTCCAACATCGTTTTGTCTCTCTCCTATCAGCCGCGACGCATCGAAAATCTATTTGGCGATGGAAGAAAACTGGGCGTCAAGATCCACTACACCGTCGAGCCGGATCCATTGGGCACAGCAGGGGCAGTGAAGAACGCCGACGCTCTCTTGTCGAATCGTACCGTCGTTTTCAATGGGGATGTGCTCAGCGATATCGATCTTCCGGCCGTCTTTGCCTTTCACGAGAAGAAGGGTGCAAAAGCCACCATCGTTCTTACTCCAGTCGACAATCCTTCGGCTTACGGCCTAGTCGAGGTCAAGAAAGACGGTCGGGTCAGTCGCTTTTTGGAAAAGCCGAGCTACGACGAGATTACGTGTGACACCATCAATGCAGGCGTCTATGTTCTAGAGCCGGAAATGTTGAAGTATATCCCCAAAGGAAGGAACTACTCTTTCGAGCGAGGTTTCTTCCCAACGCTCCTCCGCGAGCAGGAGCCGTTTTATGCTTACGTACATCGCGGCTATTGGATCGATATTGGAACTCCAGAAAAATATTTGAAGGCCCACCAAGACATCTTACGGGGCGACCTTGAGCTAGAAGGATTCAGCACCAACGCAGGCGGCACCTATGTAGACCCCAGTGCTTCCGTCGAAAAGAACGTCAAGATATCAGGGCCCTCTTTCATCGGAGCCAAAGCGACCGTCAAAGCTGGCGCTCATATCGAGCCTTTCGCCGTAATAGGCGAAAACTGTCGCATCGAGGAGAGCGCCACCATCAGTAACTCCGTCTTGTGGCCCAACGTAAGGGTGGGGGCCGAGGCCAGAGTTCGCGGTGCTCTGGTCGGTAGAAACTCTCACATCGGTCGCCATGCCCAACTCGATGGGGGGACGGTCCTCGGTGACAAATCCGTCGTGACCGATTTCAGCCGATCGGGTCACCACGAGGGGTACCCTGAAGGCTAGCATCCTGGTGGAAGGGGGAAGCACAGGAAGAGGGACGGCTGCTTGAGGAAAGGGGGCAGCCCTCGGAAGCACTGTCCCCCGCATCCGCGTGTGCACTGTCCCCGGCATCCGCATATTGATATAATCGCCCTGAGCGGGCGTAGCTCAGTTGGTAGAGTACAAGCTTCCCAAGCTTGGTGTCGCGGGTTCGAATCCCGTCGCCCGCTCCAGGAACATTGACCGGGCAATTTCGTAACAATATCGAACTTCTGCGAGTTTCAGCCCTCCCTGTCATATCGAAGGTGTCACGTTTGGACACCACCTGATATGATTCAACCGGCGGACCAGTCTGGAGGTTCGAACGGAAGATCCCGTTTGCTATGAATGTGCCGCTGCAACCGACGGTATGAAACTCGACATATAAGGAGGTCCCGGTGGGATTCTTTAGCAAGCCCGACGTCAACAAGCCATCACCTACGCCAGCTCCGCGGCCCAGGAACCCTTCATCCCCACCCCACGCCGCTGCAGCGACGCTCATCGGTCCGGCAGCTCAAATCAAGGGCGAGCTCGTGAGCTCCGACACCGTTCAAATCGAGGGAACCGTCGAGGGCAAGATCAAGAGCACCAAGCAAGTAGTGATTGGCGAAAAAGGAAAAGTCCTGGCAGAGATCGAAGCTCAAACCGTTTCCATAAGAGGCAAGCTAGAGGGTGATTGCGTCGCTACCGGAAAAGTCGAAATCACCGCCACGGGACAAGTCTACGGCAACATTAGCGCACCTCGCATCGCCGTAGCCGAGGGTGCGGTCTTCCGGGGAGCCAGCAACATGACCTCGGAGCAAAATACGACACCTCCGAAGACGACGCCCTCCGTTGATAAAAAAACCGAGCCACCAACTACCGACAAGGCCCCAGAAGGCAAGGACGAGAAACAAGGCATTTGAGCGACTTCGACGAAGTCCCGCCAACCGCCTCCGTGAGTCCGCCAAGGCGAGCTCACAGCTTGATTTCGCAAGTTTTCGAGTTCTTGATTAAATCAAGATGCCGCGGCGAAGCCGCAACAAGGTCATTCTTGGGTACTTGAGTACTTGAGTGCTTTGATATGAACTGGCGACTCCTTTTCGATGGTCCAAAGAGTGCCGCCATGAATATGGCGGTTGACGAGGCACTCTTCCGCTCCGCTCTTACTCGAACATCGCCTCCAACGGTTCGCTTC
>JAUVQL010000244.1 GCA_030598165.1 Acidobacteriota bacterium
CTGGTTTTCGCTGGACTTTTCTTGGGTCGCAAAATGTTTCCCCCCTGGGAAAGCCACGTGCCCACTCTCGACCAACCGGAAAAAGACCGGCGGCCCGATCGCCCCAAGACATTGCTCCTCATCGCTATGGGCGTTTCGGGAGCCACCGCGATGGTCTACGAGGTTGCATGGGCCAGAACCCTTTCGATGGTCTACGGCTCCTCGGTCTACGGCGTCTCGATCATGCTATCGACATTTCTTTTGGGCATCGCGGCAGGCTCAGCTATGGCAGCCGCCGTCCTTCGCTGGAGGGCAAGAGCCGCCACGCTCTCGACGGCAGCTTGGTTGCTTGCCGGCTCTGCGGGTGGCGCTTTCTTGAGTCTTATCGTGGCGCGCGGCCTCCCCTTCTTTTTTGTCAACCTCTACCGTTCCTTTCCCGAGCGTGACACGACACTTTTTGTGACTCAATTCGTCGTTTCAGTTCTCCTCATGCTTCCCGTCACAAGTTGCCTTGGCGCGATGTTACCCATTTCCACCAGCGCGTCGGCTTCGGATCGCTCGGACCTAGGGCGGCAGGTCTCGTGGCTCTATACGGCAAATCTTCTGGGATCCACCGCGGGCGCTATGTTAGCCGCGGGACTCTTGGTCGGAAGCTTGGGAATCGAGCTGTCGGTCCGCTTAACGTCCGCAATTGCGCTGGCGGTGGCTCTAATCCTTGTGACTCAGTCTCGGGGACGCCGTTTCTCTGCGCTGCCCGTCGGCATTTTGGGTGGAGCCATCCTCTTCGTGGTTGGCATCGATCCGAGCGGGGAGCCGGTGGCCAAGGGCTTCGGATTCTACACCGATCCTCGAGCCTACGACCGCTACGATTTACCGGGCCTCCGGCAGATCGTCGAGTCTCACAAGCTCCTTTACTACCGTGACGGCCCCACCGCAACGGTGGCAGTCCAAGGGGTCGATAAGTACTTGTTTCTCAAGATCAACGGCAAAACCGATGCATCGAACGGTCCCGGCGACATCGACACCCAACTCTGGTTAGGCCATCTTCCGCTGATGGTGGCAGACGCCAAGCGAGTCGCCATCATTGGTTGGGGAAGCGGCATGACCGGTGGGGCCGTGTTGAGTCATGACGTTGACGAGGTCGACGCCTTCGAGATCGAACCCGCCGTCATTGAAGCGTCCCGCTTTTTCCACCCAGAGGAGGACAACCCCCTGGATGACCCTCGGTTACGCATGATTGTGGGTGATGCTCGGAGCCGACTGCACAACGACAAGAAACTTTATGACCTCATCATCTCCGAGCCTTCGAATCCCTGGCTGACCGGCGTAGCCAATCTTTTCACGAAAAATTTCTTCGAGCTAGCCGCATCAAGACTCGAGCCCGGGGGGATACTGTGCCAGTGGTTTCATCTCTACGGCATGTCGGAGGAGTCAACCCGTTCGCTTTTAGCTACTTTCAAGAGCGTCTTTCCTCACACGCTCGTGTTCAGAGATCGCGACTTGATCCTGCTCGGGTCCCAAGAATTCCTCCGGTTCGATATCGAACGTATGAAGCAACTGCTCGACGAGCCCCAAATTCGCGCAAGCCTCGCACCATCCTACGTCAACTACCCTTCTGACTTTCTCGCCGACCTTCGTCTGGACGAGAAAGGTGTCGAGACCTACGCGAAAGGTGCGCCCCTCAACACGGATGACAACCTCCTCCTCGAGCTGGCCGCTCCGCGCAGTCTCTACCAAGACAATGTCGAAGACATTCGAGCTGGAATGGACTCCCACTCTCGGTCCGTCCTCGACCACCTGTCGAACTACGGATCACCGACAGGAGTCTATGTGGAGCTGGCTTCTTCCTTTTTCACTGCAGAACGGATGGATGAAGCACTTCGGACTTGCCACCGTGCTCTGGATTTGGAGGCCTCGTTCGAGGGTTGGAAACTCCTAGGTTTAATCCAACAAAGAAGGGGTGAAATCGAAGAAGCTCGAAAAGCTTGGGAGACGGCACTCACACTGGAGGCTCTCCCCAAGGATAGAAGGTTCGTCGAAGCCGCCCTTCGTTCGCTTGATTCACCGCCGTCACCGTAATTCCGCCGATTTCTGTACCTAACCCACTTGAAAACAACGACGGACATGTATATGGTATGCCCCCTTCTTGACGAACACCTTGGGGCTGCCTACACGGTGGTAGAGTCTCGAGTCCGTTTGTCCATTCATATATAGGGAGGACCCCAATGTTCGAAGAGTTCCTGCAAAAGACTTACTACGGCAACACGGTCTTAGATTGGCTGCTTGCGCTGGCCATCATCGTCGGCGCGCTCGTGGTAGGGAAGGCGCTTTACTGGGTCTTTGGCAATATCGTCAAGCGATTCACGAAGAAGACAAAGACGCGACTAGACGACATTGTCATCGACATGATAGAGGAGCCCATCGTCTTTATCGTCACCATCGCCGGGATCTGGTACGGCCTCAACCGGCTCGAGCTCCACGAAACAGTCGAGCAGTGGTTGGGTAACATCATTCAGTTTCTCATCATTCTCACTATCGCCTGGCTGATCACACGGCTGCTCGACTCGTTCTACAAGGAATACGTGGTCCCGCTGGTCTCCAAGACGGAAACGGACCTCGACGACCAGCTCCTACCCATCCTTCAAAAGGGAACAAGGCTGACGGTTTGGTCCGTCGGTGTCATCTCGGAGACTCCGCGATGAACATTCTCTTCATCTACTACATCAAAAACGGGGCCGACATCCTCGGGGTTCAGACGGACATCAATATGGAGGTCCTCACCCGCTTCGCCGCAGAGGGACTCGAGTTCGCCTTTCCCACTCAGACGCTCTACACCAAGCAAGGCTGAATCGGTCGTGATGATGTCATACGATTTGGAAAATAGTAATAGTTTCTATACAATGGCGTCGCCTTCGAGCATGGGAGTCCTCAAGACAAACTTTGTCACCGCTCAGGACGAGGGCCACTTCACTGAATTCCTATTAACTCTGAGGTTTTGGGACCGCACCCGGCGTGCCGCCAGCCTCACTCTA
>JAUVQL010000177.1 GCA_030598165.1 Acidobacteriota bacterium
CTGGTCAACGTCAAGGACGGCTACCACCTCTGGTCCGAGCGCTACGATCGCCAGATGGAGGACGTTTTCGACATCCAGGACGAAATCTCGGAAAACATTGTCAACGCTCTACGTGTCAAATTGGTAGGCCGCAAGGACGCGACCCAAGGCCGGCACACGTCGAATCTCGAGGCCTATCACCTGTACTTGAAAGGCCAACACAACTGGTATCGGAGAGAAAAGGATTCCCTCCAAAAGGCAGCTCAATTCTTCGAGGAAGCCGCTCAAAAAGACCCCTCTTACGTCCTGGCCCACACCGGACTAACGATCGCTTACAGCAGCCTTGGCTACTATGGGCTACACCGTGATGCCGCCTATCCAAAAGCCAAAGCAGCAATTGAGCGAGCCCAATCCATTGACGACAACCTCGCCGAGGTTCACGCAGCTTTAGGTTTGATGAGACTCTGGCTCGAATGGGACTGGGAAGGCTCCGAGCAAAGCTTCAAGCAATCCATTTCCATTGATCCAGAGTACGTTCTCGTCCATTGTTGGTACAGCTTCTTGCTCGACGGTTTGGCTAGGCACGAGGAGGCACTCCGCATGGCCGAGCGCGCACGGGATCTCGACCCACTTTCTCCCTATGTGAACACTTGCGTGGGCTTCTGCCTCCTCCAGCACGGTCGGTACCCGGACGCGATCCGCGCCACCCAAAAGGCCCTCGAGATGGAGCCTGATTTCCTCTATACCCACTGGGTCCTGGGCGGTGCCTATACCCGCAACGCTCAGTATGATGAGGCCATCTCGATGCTCGAGAGAGCAGCGACCCTCTCGGGACGCGCCTCCTATTATCTGAGCTGGCTGGCTTGGGCCTATGGGGCCGCGGGGCGTCGAGAGCAAGCGTTGAGCATTATTCAAGAGCTCGACGAGCGGTCTCGGGCCGAGCATGTTTCGGCGATGTTCTTCGCGTGGGCCTATGGCGGATTAGGGGACCCAGAACAGACGTTTGCGTGGCTGGATAGAGCCTTTGCCGAACGGAGTCCTCCAATGCCGCATGTGGGGTCACTACCCCTCCTCGACACCATGCGTTCGGATGCGAGATTCAGCAACCTCCTGGAGCGATTGAAACTTCCCGGCTCGAAGCGATGACCCTTCCTCCCGGCATCAAACTGGGCTCCTACGAAAGCGTCTGCGTCATCGGAGCGGGCGGTATGGGAGAGGTCTACCGTGCTCGAGACACGAATCTCGATCGAGACGTTGCCATCAAAGTCCTGCCCGAGCACATGGCTCGCGATCCGGAGACGCTGAGGCGATTCAAACGCGAGGCGAAAGCCGTCGCCACACTATCTCATCCGAACATCCTTGCCATCCATGAATTCGGTGAGCACCAACGCATAGCCTATACAGTGACGGAGTTGCTGGAAGGACAAACTCTTCGTGAAATGCTCCAGTCCGGCCCCATCACCTCGAAACAGGCGGTGTCGCTTACCCTTCAAATGGCGCGCGGGTTAGCGGCCGCTCATGAAAAAGGGGTCGTTCACAGGGATCTCAAGCCGGAAAATATCTTCATTACGCGAGAGGATCGACTCAAGATCTTGGACTTCGGTCTCGCCAAGGTCGACCTTCCTCCAGGGACTGCGACCGGTGGCGGAGAGTCAACGACCTTCTCCCGTTTTACGGCTCCCGGCACTGTCTTGGGTACGGTGGGATACATGTCACCGGAACAAGCCCGGGGGCTCGAAACGGATCACCGGGCCGATATTTTTTCATTCGGAGTCATACTCTACGAGATGCTGGGCGGCAAACGCGCATTTCAGGGCGACTATGCCATGGAGATCATGAGCAGCATCTTGAAGGATGACCCGCCCGAGCTTCCTGGGCATGTCCCGGTTCCTCTCAAGCGAATCGTCGCCCGCTGTCTTGCCAAAGATCGCCATGACCGCTTTCCGTCGGTACTCGATATTGCTTTTGCCATCGAGACCGCCTCCGATATCCAAGAGGGCTCGAGCGCGACAAAGACTCAAACAGAATCGGAAAAGCCGGCGGCCGATGAGGCACCTTCCATTGCCGTCATACCTTTCAACGACATGAGTCCTCAGAAGGATCAAGACTACTTTTGTGAAGGAATGGCGGAGGAGATCATCAACGCCCTGTCTAAAGTGGAAGGGCTAAGGGTGGCGTCTCGAACTTCGGCTTTTCAATTCAAGGAAAAGTCCGAAGACGTCCGGCGGATTGGTGAAGCGCTCAACGTGAAGGCCGTTCTCGAAGGAGGGGTCCGAACGGCTGGAAGTCGAATCCGGGTCACCACGCAGCTCGTCAATGTGGATAACGGTTACCACATCTGGTCGGAACGGTATGACGGCGAACTGGAAGACGTCTTTGCCATTCAGGACAAGATCGCCGCGAACATCGTGGAAGCGCTCGAGGTCGAGCTTATCGGGGGAAAATCAGCAGGTCAGCCCAAGCGTCATACCGACAGTCTCGAAGCCTATCAGCTCTTCCTCAAGGGACGTCACAACTGGTATCGAAGGTACAGGGACTCTCTCAAAAAGGCCGCGCGGTTCTTCGAGCAAGCCACGGAAGAGGACCCCGACTACGCGCTTGCCTACGCTGGCCTTGCGGATACCTACGGAAGCCTCGCCTTTTACGGCTACCCCCCTGAAGTAGGCTCTCAACGGGCAGAGGCCTCCGTTGAGCGGGCGCTCGAGCTCGACGGCAGTCTTGCCGAGGCCCACGCTGCAAGAGGTCTCATTCGGTTTCATTACCACCGGGACTGGGTCGGTGCAGAAAAAGACTACAAGCGAGCCCTCGCGCTCGACCCGGCCTACGTCCTAGCCTACTGTTGGTACAGCTTCCTTCTCTCCAACACGGGCCGGCTCGAAGAAGCTATTGATATCGCCAAACGAGCTCAGGAGCTCGACCCACTTTCGCCCTATGCCAACACCGTTGGCGGATGCGCCTATTTGTTCGCCGGACTCGTCGAGAAGGCGTTACCAGAGTTCACGAACGCCCTCGATATGGATGACAACTTCGTCTTGACGCTTTATTTTCTCGGCGGTGCCCACTCACGAGCCGGACGGCATGAAGAAGCCATCCAATCTTTGGAAAAAGCCACCACCCTAACTGGACGTGCTTCTTTCAGCTTGGGATGGCTTGGATGGACCTTAGGATCCGCTGGCAGAGAGGACGAAGCCCGCTCGCTCTTATCAGAGCTTCATGAACGAGCTCAGAATGAGTACGTAGCCCCCGCTTTCCTCGCCTGGATCAATAGCGGGCTCGGGCGCAAGAAGGAGGCCCTCGAGCAAATCGAGAAGGGCTATGAGAAGGGTGACCCGCTCTTGTCCTGGCTCGTCATCCCCACCTACGACCAGCTCCGATCGGAGGCTCAGTTCAAAGATATCCGACGTCGACTGAATCTTGGTGCATGGATGCAAGTGGATGCATCGGAATCCTGACAAGGTGACTCGAGCTATTCTCGAGGCCGCTTCAAACTCAATGGATTGCTATGGATAAGAAAACGAGAAACGATCTGCTGCTCTTCTTTCTCTTCTCCTTCGGGATCACTTGGTCGCTCGGCGCCCTCTACATCTTGATTCCCGCTCGCATGTATCAGCTTTTCGGTGAAGAGGTCACTCGCAGTCTGCCCTTCTTTGTGGGTGTTTTCTCTCCGGCTATCTCCGCATTGGTTGTGACTACTTGGCGAGGAGAACGGGGCGGTCTCAAGGAATTGTTCCGACGTTTGATCGAATACCGAGTTCCTCTTTACTGGATTCTCATTGCTATTTTCCTCTATCCCACCATATGGCTGGTTTGGGACGTTATCGAACGGTTGGTCGGTTTCGGAGCCCCGGGTTGGAACCTCGAGGCTTACACCGTGACACTCCCCGGGCTGATTCTCTCCGGATACATCTTTCAGGACCCAGGACCCCTTGGGGAGGAGCTTGGGTGGCGTGGTTTCGCCTTACCTCGACTTCTACAGAGCTTCAATGCAACGATAGCTGGCC
>JAUVQL010000013.1 GCA_030598165.1 Acidobacteriota bacterium
CGTTGCGAATACGTTGCTCATCGGTTCGGCCATCATGGGATTGAACTTCACGGTCGGTGCACCCGAGTCCCTCTTCCCGACGAACCAGCTTCGTGACGAGGCCATCAGGCTAGCCCAAATCTCTGGCTCAACCATCGAGCTGGAGTCCGATCCTCAAAATGCAGTCAAGAACGCCGATGCCATTTATACTGATGTCTGGGTTTCCATGGGGGAAGAGGACAAGCCGGGTATTCAGGATCGCCTCGATTCGTTGAAGCCCTTCCAGGTCAACGCCGCGCTCATGGAGGCCACCGGCAAGCCAGACACTATCTTTCTCCACTGCTTACCGGCTCATCACACGGACGGTGTCCACGACATGGAGGTGACGGAAGAAGTCTTCGAGTCTCCCAACTCAAAGATCTTCGATCAAGCCGAGAATCGTCTCCACACCATCAAGGCCGTTATGGTGGCAACACTGACTTGACTTCAAAGTAGAAAGGCCCGGCACCGGGGGCCTCCGCGCTTGAGATTTCAGAGCGCGGCCGCTGGCCGACCCCGTGCCGGGCCTTCAGTCCCACCCGCCATATAATGGAACCGAACTAGATAACTAATTAAAGTGTATCATTAGTACATCTAGAAACCCAAAGAAATAAGGCTTGGGATCTTTGTTTTTTTTGATTTTAAATGGTGAGAAATCAAGATAACATGCTCATTATAAATGAATTAACCAATACGAACGAGATCCAGGCTCATAAAAACCAGGTGAATCAAGACAACTTAGCATAGAATAAAGGGCTGTCCCTTAAGGCCTTTGGGGGAGTCGCGGTTTTTCTTGCTCTGCCCTCTACTCAATTAGTGATATGTAGATTTGTGAATTTATTGAATTCTCGAGTGCTCGATTTCGTAAGTTCTTGAGCTCTTGACAAAGAGGAACAAAGTTTATGTCCACCGAACCTAAGACCCTATCCGAGCCAGAATCATTGGAATCCATTGAAACGAGAGAGTGGCTATATTCGCTGGAATGGGTGCTCCAGCACGGCGGGCGTGAACGCGTGGTACGACTCTTGGAACAGCTCGACACCTATGCCCATCAGGCCGGAGTCACGGTACCCTTCACTGCCAACACGCCTTACATCAACACCATCCCCTGGAACGACGAGACCGTTTATCCTGGCAATCGGGACATTGAGAGGCGCGTCAAGAGCTTGGTGCGTTGGAACGCCATGGCGATGGTGGTCCGAGCCAATCGAGAGCTCGAAGGCATCGGCGGGCACATCTCAACCTTCGCGTCCGCTGCCACCTTGTACGAGGTCGCCTTTAATCATTTTTTGCGAGCCCAAAACGAGGAGCAAAACGGTGACATCGTTTTCTTTCAGGGTCATGCTGCACCGGGTATCTACGCGCGAGCTTTCTTGGAAGGCCGGTTGAGTATCGAACAGTTGGAGGACTTTCGCCGAGAGCTTCGGCCGAGCGGGGGACTGTCCTCTTACCCCCATCCATGGTTGATGCCTGAGTTTTGGCAGTTTCCAACGGTTTCCATGGGGCTGGGCGGTCTCATGGCCATCTATCAAGCTCGCTTCAACCGCTATCTCGAGGACCGGGGTTTGAAGACCACGAGCGATCGTAAAATCTGGGCCTTTCTCGGCGACGGTGAGACCGATGAGCCGGAGACCCTCGGTGCGATCACACTGGCAGCGCGGGCTCGGTTGGACAATTTGGTCTTTGTCATCAACTGCAACTTGCAGCGTCTCGACGGTCCGGTTCGGGGCAACGGCAAGATCATTCAGGAGCTCGAGGCTGCTTTTCGAGGTGCGGGTTGGAACGTTGTCAAATGCATCTGGGGTGGCGATTGGGATCCACTGCTTGCTCAGGATCACGATGGACTTTTAGTGCAGCGCATGAACGAAGTCGTCGACGGTGAGTATCAGAAGTACTTCGTCGAATCGGGGGATTACATTCGGAAGCACTTTTTCGGCACCCATCCGAAATTGCTCGACATGGTCAAACATCTCTCCGACGAGCAGCTTCGCAAGATGCGCTGGGGCGGTCACGACCCGCAGAAAGTTTACACGGCGTTCAAAGCTGCGGTCGAGCACAAAGGCTCTCCCACCGTTGTTTTGGCGAAGACCATCAAGGGCTACGGAATGGGTGAAGCCGGTGAAGGAAAAAACATCACCCATCAGCAAAAGAAGATGAACGAAGATGAGCTACGCCACTTTCGTTCCCGCTTCTCGATTCCCATCTCCGATGACGATTTGGCGGACGCGCCTTTCTATCGCCCCGATGATGACAGCCCTGAGCTTCAGTACTTCAAGGAAAGACGCGCCGCGCTGGGCGGATATGTTCCTTCCCGACGCGTCAAATGTGAGCCCTTGCCGGCGCCCGATGAAAATCACTTCAAGGAGTTTTTCGAGGGTTCCGTGAGAGACGCATCGACGACCATGGTCTTCGTGCGCCTTCTCTCCAAGTTGCTTCGTGACAAGAGCATCGGCCAACGGATCGTGCCCATCGTCCCCGATGAGGCGCGCACGTTCGGCATGGAAGCGTTGTTCCGACAAGTCGGTATTTATTCGCACGTAGGACAACTCTACGAGCCCGTCGATCGAGACACGCTCCTATATTACAAAGAAGCTCAAAACGGTCAGATTTTCGAAGAGGGCATCACGGAAGCCGGCTCGCTCGCGTCTTTCATTGCAGCAGGCACCGCGCATGCGATACACGGCATCCATATGATCCCGTTCTTCATCTTCTATTCCATGTTTGGACTCCAAAGGGTGGGAGATCTCATTTGGGCGGCCGCGGACTCACGCACCAGGGGCTTTCTCATTGGAGGTACCTCGGGTAGGACGACACTGGCCGGCGAGGGACTACAGCATCAAGATGGCAACAGTCACATCCTCGCCTATCCAGTGCCCAACCTCGTGACCTACGACCCCGCCTACGCTTTCGAGATTGCCGTCATCATACGAGATGGGATCCGGCGGATGTACGAGCGAGGTGAGAGCATCTTCTACTACGTCACCGTCATGAACGAAAATTATGCCATGCCTGCCATGCCGAAAGGAGCCGAAGAAGGTATCCTCCGTGGCATTTACAAGCTCAAAGGCTCGGGAACAAAAGGAAGCAAGCTCAAGGCTCAGCTCCTGGGAAGCGGGGCCATTCTGAACGAAGTGGTCAAAGCACAAGCGCTTCTCGATAACTATGGTGTCGCGGCGGATGTTTGGAGTGTTACGAGCTACAAAGAGCTCTACCGTGACGGCGCGTCCACCCATCGGTGGAACATGCTCCATCCCGGCAAGAAGCCGAAGGTGCCGTACGTAACCCAGTGTCTTGGTAACACCTCTGGTCCCATTGTGTCGGCCTCTGATTACATCAAGGCCCTGGCAGAGACCGTCAGTCGCTGGTGCCCAAGGCCCATGGTTACATTGGGGACGGACGGTTTTGGTCGAAGCGAGGGGCGGGCCCAACTTCGGAATTTCTTCGAAGTTGATTCTCGTTACATCGCGCTGGCAACACTTCACTCCCTTGCCCAGGAAGGTCAGTTGGAGTCCAAGGTCGTCGCAAAAGCCATCAAAGACCTCGAGATCGATCCCGACAAAGTCGATCCTGCCACGGCGTGAGGAGGAATGAATGAGTAGAGAATTCAAGCTCCCGGAGCTCGGTGAAGGTGTGGAAGCCGGTGATGTCCTCAAGGTGTTGGTGGGAGTTGGCGATGCGGTAGATGTCGATCAGGCGGTATTGGAGCTCGAGACCGACAAGGCGACCATTGAAGTGCCTGTTCCCTTTGGGGGTACGGTAACCGAAATTCAAGTCAAGGAAGGTGATAAGGTCAATGTCGGCCAAGTGATCATGATCTTGGAAGTATCGGAGGGGGCTTCGATGCCTGAGGCCAAGGCCGCCAAGCTGGTCGTTCCGCCAAAAGAAGCATCCGCCGAAACGGCATCGCCCGTCGCAGCACCACCGAAGCCTGCAAAGAAAGAGGAGCCCATAACTCCTCCTCCGCACCCGCCCTCTCTTCCAGGGTCTGGAGTGGCGCCGGCCGTCTCTCCCTCCCAAATGAATTCGCGAGAGGTCGTTCCTGCTGCTCCGTCGGTGCGCCGCATCGCCCGGGAACTCGGCGTAGATATTACCCATGTCACCGGGACCGGTCCGGGGAAACGCATAGTGATGGAGGACGTCAAGGAGCATGCTCGGCAAATCGTTTCTCGCATCGAAGCAGGTGGAACGACTCACGGACGCGAGCAGGGTCCGTTGCCGGATTTCGAGAAATGGGGCGCCATCGAAAGGCAATCCATGAGTAATGTGCGTCGCAAGACGGCGGAGCATCTGACCCAAAGTTGGGCAGCGCCTCACGTTACCAATCATGACCTCGCAGACATCACCGGTCTCGAAACGCTCCGCAAGCGTTATGCGGGCAAGGCCGAAGCGTCGGGAGGCAAGCTCACCATGACCGCCATCGCGCTGAAGTTCGTGGCGGCGGCGCTCAAAGTCTTTCCACAGTTCAATGCCTCCGTCGATATGGGGAAGGAAGAGATCGTTCTAAAGAAATACATCCATGTCGGTGTTGCCGTGGATACGGAACGCGGACTGCTGGTTCCCGTGATTCGGGATGTCGACCGGAAGAACATCGTCGAGCTTTCAGTCGAGCTTTCGGAACTGGCGGAGAAGGCCAGGAGTCGGAAGCTGGGACTCGAGGACATGCAGGGTGGAACCTTTACCATCACTAATTTGGGTGGCATTGGTGGGACGGCCTTCACACCCATCATCAATTGGCCGGAAGTCGCGATTTTGGGACTCTCGCGAGGCCGTAAGGAGCCTGTCTTTGTCGATGGTCAGTTCGTTCCACGATTGATGTTGCCTCTATCGCTCACCTACGACCATCGCCTCATCGACGGGGCGAATGCAGCACGATTCCTGCGCTGGCTGGCGGAGGCTTTCGAGAATCCCTTCCTGTTGTCTCTAGAGGGCTAGCCTACGGCCCCTCAGGGCCGTCGGCCGCGAGGAATGGGCGCCGCTCGGGCTTTTTTCGGCAGCCCAGGGAATGCGGCCGAAAAAAACCCGAGCGAGGAGCGAGGGCCGGGCGCGAGCGAACCCCCTTCGCTTAAAGCTTCGGGGACCAGCCGAAGCCTTGGCGAGGCTGGGAGCCGAGCGACCCAACTAAGGAATGCTATGACCAATACGAAAATAAGTCTTGCCGTCGTTGGCGGAGGCCCCGGCGGATACGCTGCGGCGTTTCTCGCCGCGGATTTGGGATTGGATGTCACGCTCATCGACGACGCGCCCAATCCTGGGGGAGTCTGTCTATACCGAGGCTGCATTCCTTCCAAGGCACTCCTTCATGTGGCCAAGGTCATCGACGAGTCCCGCCGAGCCGCGGCGTGGGGCGTCGAGTTCGCGAAACCGAAGATCCACCTCGAGAAGCTCAGGGCGTGGAAAGAAAACGTTGTTTCCAAATTAACCGGCGGACTTGGGCAATTGACTAAACAACGAAAGGTCCTTTATTTACAGGGCCGAGCGAGCTTCGTGGATTCTCATACTCTCCGGATCGAGAACGCGAAGGGCGGCGAAGAGAAATTGACCTTTGGCAACGTGATCTTGGCGACCGGATCGCGTCCGGCGGTCATTCCCAGTCTTTCCTTAGATAGTCCTCGAGTGATGGACTCGACCGGGGCCCTCGCGCTCGAGGACGTCCCCAAGAGGTTGCTGGTGATCGGCGGCGGCTACATCGGCCTCGAAATGGGGACCGCATACGCCGCTCTCGGAAGCCAAGTGACGGTCGTCGAGATGTTACCGGGACTTCTTCCTGGGGCTGACCGCGACCTCGTCTCGGTTCTGGCCCGTCGATTGGCGAGCGAGTTCCATTCCATACAGCTCTCGAGTCGTGTAGCGGAGATGAAAGTAAAAGGGAAGGGCGTCGAGGTCCGCATCGAGGGAGAGAAGATAGAAGAACCCATCCAAAACTTTGACAAGGTCCTTGTCGCCGTCGGGCGAAAACCGAACTCAGATATTCCAGGCCTCGACAAGACCAAGGTTGTCGTCGACGAGAAAGGTTTCATCCAAGTGGATGCTCGAAGACGGACGGCGGACCCTGCCATCTATGCCATCGGCGACGTCGTCGGGGAGCCGATGCTGGCCCACAAAGCCTCTCACGAGGGACGCGTGGCGGCCGAAGCCATTGCCGGTGAAAAAGCGGTTTTCGAGCCGCGGGCGATTCCCGCCGTCGTTTTTACCGATCCGGAGCTCGCCTGGTGCGGGTTGACCGAGAGTGAAGCGAAAGACAAGAAGTTGCCGGTCAGAGTCTCACGGTTTCCTTGGGCCGCTTCAGGAAGGGCAATGACATTGGGGCGCGCCGATGGTCTCACCAAGCTTCTCATCGATCCTAACACCGAGCGTGTCTTGGGCGCCGGTATCGTAGGTCCCGGTGCTGGAGAGCTCATCGCCGAGATGGTACTGGCTGTCGAGATGGCAGCGGTTGCTACCGACATCAAAATGAGTATTCATCCCCACCCGACGCTGTCCGAGACCATCATGGAGTCGGCAGAAGTCTTTTTCGGCCAAGCCACCCACGTCTACCGACCATTGAAGAAGTAGACAGAAGCCAGAAGCCAGAAGCCAGTGAAATAAGGGGGTAAGGCCTCAACGCGCTGGAATTACGGAGAGGCCTGACCCCACTAGTGATGCGTTCTTCTTGTTACGGAGGGGCCTGACCCCACTCTGAGTGAGTGCTTGGGTTCTCGAGTTCTTGAGTTCTTGCTCAGTTACTCGGCTGCTGCTGCTGTCTGGCTTTGCTGAGCCTGCTTGCGGAAGGTCTCGGGCTGGATCCCGTACTTCTTCATCACGTCGTAGAAATCCTTCCGATCCTTCTTGGCTAGCCGTGCCGCCTGGCTGATATTGCCTTGGCAAATGCGCAGCACTTGGGAGATATACTCTTTCTCGAACTCGCGTTTGGCTTCCTTGAACGACTGGAACTTGTTCGACGAAACCGGGACGTGAAAGAAGAGGTCCTCGGCGGTGATGACGTTATTCCGCGTCAACACCATTGCTTGTTTGACTTTGTTCTTGAGCTCACGGATGTTGCCCGGCCATTGATAAGTCATCATCTTCTGAATGGCCGCCGGCGAGAAGCCCTCCACGCCTTTTCCAAGCTCCTTGTTGAACTCCACGAGAAAGTGATTGATGAGGAGTGGAATATCTTCCTTCCGTTCACGGAGCGACGGAATGTGAATGGGAATCACATTCAAGCGATAGAAGAGATCCTCGCGGAACGCCTTCTCGGCGATGGCTTGGATCAAATCTTTGTTCGTTGCGGCGATGACACGAACGTCAACCTTGATCGGTTTAGTCGAACCGATGCGTTTGAACTCCCCATCTTGTAGAACTCGGAGAAATTTCACCTGTAGGGCTAAAGGAAGCTCTCCGATTTCATCGAGGAACATCGTTCCGCCGTGAGCTTCTTCGAATAGACCTTTCTGGTCAGTGCGTGCATCGGTGTAGGCACCTTTGACGTGGCCAAAGAGCTCGTTCTCGATGAGGTTCTCCGGAATGGCACCGCAGTTTTCAACGACGAAAGGCCGGTCGGCACGCTTGCCCGTGTAATGGATCGCACGAGCGACGAGCTCCTTACCTGTTCCCGACTCGCCATAGATGATGACCGGCACGTCATTTTGCGCCACGATGGAGATCTGTGTCAGCAGCTCCTCGACCTTGCCGCAGGAACCGACGATGAAGTCGGATTTGCGCCGGGTCATGATCCGACTGCGAACCTGCTTCACCTCGGCAGTCGTACGGTGTTTGTCCAGAGCCTTCCTGATCCGTCCCATCAGCTCTTCGACATCGAAGGGCTTGGTGACGTAGTGGAAGACACCATCTTGTATGAGCTTCACTGCTTCACCCACTTCGCCGTAGGCGGTCATGACGATGACGGGGATGTCGGGATTGAACTGGGATATGGACCTTGCCAACTCATCACCGCGAAGCCTGGGCATCTTCACGTCCGTTACCACGAGGTTGAACACCTCATTGCGGATGAGGTTCAGTCCTTCCTCTCCATTGGCGGCGGTGGCGACTCTGTATCCCTCGCGTTCGAGACGGTGTCGCAGCATCCGGACCATGCTGGCATCATCATCGACAACAAGAATCTGTGGCCCTACGGGCTCCTTCATAGCTACGGCTCCGTCATCTAATTTTTGGGTGTGGGGAAAATTATACACCTTTTTTTCTCCAATGAAAAGAAGGGTTTCGACTCATGTCTCTGTCCTCGCCTCGGTTCTTGGGGACCAAAGACTTCGACTCCACCGAGAAAACCCATGTCGATAGGCCAGTGTCATCCCCCGCGCAAGCGCCGACCGAAAGGATGAGCGTTTCAACACACTTGGATTCAAGGTCTCATTAACGAGACTCAACGTATCTTTGAAGCGTGGCGTCATGAGAAAGCGACTCCAAGGAGGTCCAAAGGCGGACTCCGGCGAAGGAGACAAGAGCCGCTCAAGTTTGAGCTCACGGAATCGCCGCCGCTGACGGGGGTGAACCTTCGTCTCGAGCGTATCCAATGCGAGCTTGAACTCTTTTGAAGGGAACATGGCGGAGCAAAGGCTCAATCCGCCATAGATAAACGGCGCTAGACGAGGTTTGGAAGCTCTTTCGAAGAAACGCTCCCAGTCGATCTCCGGACGTTGTGCCAGCAGATAGGTATCGCATGCGTTGATGGCAGGTTGACGGAAGCCGTGTTGGAAACCGCTATGGAGGCACAAGTGTAACAAGTGATCTTCGGATGCGAGAGTACGCGCCGAACCGGATCCGGATGACGTGGGGATGGATCGCGCCAACAATTCCTCCGTACTTATCCCGATGTAGTTGGGGCAACTCGTCAAGCTCGTATGAAGCTCGAGGTAGGTGCCACTGTCGCGATGTCGTAAGGAAATGGCGTGGTCGGTTCGGTCGTAAAATTCGTAACCGAGCTTCAATGCGGTCTGAGTCAGTACCTCGATATCCTGCTCGCGGATGAGAATATCCAAGTCGGTCATTGGGCGAAGGCTTGGATTGCCGTACAGCCAACCGGCGAATGCCGCTCCCTTTAGAAAGATGAGCGGTGCTCCACTACGACGCGTCGCGTCGATGAGAGCCTCGGCATGATTGAAGAGCACCAGGTTGCGAGCCAAATGTGTATAGAAGTCGGCTTGAAGGATCGCCCATGCCTTTTGGGGCAACGCAGACTGTAGCCTTCCTTTCCGGACGGCCTTGAACAGCAATCCGGAGAGCAAATGTCGACGGGCAGAAGCTGTGATCTGGGGCCAGTCAGCCGAAAAGACCTCATCCTCGAGGTGTCCCGGGTCCTTGGATCCGCTCAACCCCGCCTCGATGAGCCGAAGAAGGACTTTTGTCGTGCGCTCAGCCATCGGAAGCTCCTTCGGGATTGAGTCCGTTGACGGAGCGCATGAGCCCCATTTTGAGTCTCACAAGGAGGGGGAAAACGAATCCCACGAAGCGACCCATCCATCGCGCAAAGGAACCTTCGAGGCCAAGCGGAAGAGGATGCTCGACACCGACGACCCGTCCGAGAATCTGGGAAGGGTCTATGACGCCGTCGGGTTGGGTACAGGCGTCACCCTTAGTGCGTATCGAATCGGGTGCATAGGTAAGGATACGGTGCGAGACGAGCTTTCCATCCTTTCCCTGGTACAGCACGATGTCGCCTACTCGTAGCTCACCCACGAGTGGAACGATTCGCAGGATGCACCCTGAAGGGAGGAGCGGCTTCATACTCCACCCGCACACCCGGAGGCGGATTGGCTGGCCGGATCTCAGTAGAGATACAGCAAGATCACCTTGTTGATACTGAACTCCCATAGTATTCCCGTAGGGACAACCCCCTGGGTCTGCAATCCACGTGCCACAAAGCCGTTTGGGTGATTATTTAAATCGTTTGTTATTAGTGAGTTACAGCCATTGCGGGAGATCGGCAACAGGGTGATAATCACGTATGGGTGGAAACCCACGCGGTAGCCTCCCAGAATTC
>JAUVQL010000031.1 GCA_030598165.1 Acidobacteriota bacterium
AGGAAATCAAAGGCCCACCATGCGGAGCTCCGATCGAAGACGTCTCGTCGTCCGACCTCGAAGGCACTCGGAACGTGGGAAATACCCGCATAGAAGGGCTTGAAGACACTCGTCTTCGGATCGTCCTCAGCAAACCAAGCGACGCCGCCGATTGGATCGGGCATCCAATCCCGGGTCTGTAGAACCACGCAGTAGGAACAGCGGAAGATGGAAATCGTCCGCTCCCAGCCCATATGCCCTTCCGGCGGCCGGCTCCTAGTCGCAAACCGATTGGGATTGCCAAAAGGTCCCGCCGCCATCTCTTCGGCGGGGTCGAAACCCGTACCCTGATAGTGATCGCGATGGAAGGTCTTGAGCTGCTCCATTGTGACCTTCTTGTCCGGTTTCACGGAGAACGGATATTCCTCGGTCCAGGGATCGAGGTTCAAGCTGGGCGCCAACGTGCTCAAGACGCGCCACTCACGACGCCGACTCCCCATCGACTGGCTGGGAGCGTAAGTGTGGTTGAACTTGAAGGGCTTGCCGGAGCTCGGGTCATACCAATCCATCTCCTCACCGAGGGTAAAGACGTTCTCGGAAGCCATGTACCCATCCGTATCGTTGATGTCGATCTCACCAATGCGGCTGCGGTTTGCATGGACGGCCACTTCGCCGGTGGGAACCCTCTTAGCAGCCCATACCGCTCCAATCTCCAATGGACCGGCACCCATAATCTCGAAGAGCCAGGCTTCCTTCTTGTCGATGATGGTCAGGCATTCGCCGAAGTCGCCGTAGCCATCCTTCGCCACGAGCTCACCCATGAGCTTGACGGCTTCCCGAGCCGTTGTGCATCTTTCGAGAACGATTCGCTGAAGGGCCATGATGTCCCACTTGCCTTCGGGATTGTAGAGCTCCCGGCGTCCACCAAACGTGGTCTCTCCCATGGCCAGCTGCTTTTCATTCATGAAGGGGTAGGCCACGTCGAAACGGCTGTAGGTCTCCGCGACCTCGGGGATCTCACCGACCTTTTCCTCTTGCTTCATATCGGCGCCCCGACCGCCTCCTTTCATGATGGGACGCATCGCGCCTGCTTCGTGCTTGGCCCCCGGTACGACCCGCATACGGAACTCATACGTGCCGTCACAAGAATGCGTCGTCATCATCGAACCGTC
The DNA here is from genome assembly GCA_030598165.1 of Acidobacteriota bacterium. Next base: position 1,152 of record JAUVQL010000031.1, read on the forward strand.
TGCCGATGCTTCCTTGGTGACAAGAACGGACGTGCAGCTATAACAATCCGGCCAACAGTTTCCTTCTTCTTCGTTGTAACTCTCCTCTAAATACGTCTCCTGTACTTTGATGTCCTGCCGCCAAGAGTCGACGGCAGCCACCGACAGGAGGAGGAGGAGAACCGCAAGAAATACACCCACATATCTCATTTCTTGTCTCCTTTGTGTTGGTTCCAAGCTCTATTCATACAAAAGTTGATTGAAATCGGCTTTGCTCGGATCACGAAGATAGGACCCGACGCCGTTTTCTATGATTTCCAAGTATCGGGGTACATCACTCACCAGAACCGCTCGGTCAGGATGTTCCATTGACCAGAGGTCGAAAATCTGCAACATCGTCGAGCAATGTCTTCCCACGCGAACGTCGATGGACCAACCGTTCTCATCCATCGTCTCGAAAAGTAAACCGTGCTCACCTGCTTTTCGAACAAACTCGTCTTTTCCTTCGAGAAGCAGCTTTTGATCCGTCCGGCCGCGAGTCGCATCCAGGAAAGGCTCCGGCGCCTCGAGGAGAAGTGACACGGCGTCGGTATGATCACCGATTTCCCGATGAGACAATCCGCGCAGAGCCTCTGGAGAGTACTCCATTCCAATGTTGAAACCCTCTTCGCTCGAGATCATCATCGATGCCATAGCCGCCAATTCGTGCCCTTTGTCGTGGGCGACTATAGTACTAATCACAGGGTATTGGAGCTCGGCTTCATGGATATCGATTACGATGTCCACTTGCTCTTTCTTGATGAGCTCGGTCAACGCGTAGCAGGTTTTCTCGGTAAGAGACCCGTTCGCCCGTCCCGGCCAAGTGCGATTCAGGTTCCGTATGTCGACATAGGCTAGTTCTTGCCGGCTCGGGTAATGGACATAAACTTCTGGGTCGGGCCACTGGTCGAGGGGATTCGTCCACCGGTCTCCCATACGGAATGTCTGCTCTCCCCATTCAGTTTCAATCGTGAAATCCTCGGGATAGGCTCCACCCAACCGTGTGACCGTCGACGCACTCCGGTTTGCGGAGTTGATGACGATCAAGCGGCCTTGAAGGACCGTCGCCTGCTCGGTAAAAATCCAAGTGGCCAGCCGACCTGCCGGCTCCTCGGGGTGGGTGCCGCCGAGGATGAGGACCGTTCCACCCGGCTGTTCTCCTTCGAGAAAATAAACGTTGGCGTCATTGACGGTGCCTTCGATATCCGGGAAATAGCTGCTGAGCTTCTTGACGCCTGTGACGCCCGGACCCAAAACGATGGGCTCGGCGAGATGCCGACTCCGATAAAAGCTCACCCCGGCAAAGCCCATTAACACCAAGCCAAGGCCCATGAGGATGAGTTTACGGAGCACGTTCCAATTCATAGCTTTGGTCTATCTCACTTCAACCGCAGGAGTCTCAATAAAAATGGCATGAGCACGATGACGTAAAGGACTTCCTCCTGCCATTTCTTGCTCCTGATCAAGTTCCAGATCATGAGGGTAGCGACGAAGGCAATAAACATATAGTAAAACGCCGATATGATCATCGCTTCATCCTCTTTTTTCTCATAACAAGGTCAGGAACGCCAATTGCTTACTGAAATACACCATCAACGTCCCGACAATCATGATGAGTATCGCTGGGACCACACATTCCCGCAAGAGAGCTCGGTAGGGCTCTTCCATTCCCACCGTGTCGGAGGTCAGGCGGCCGATGATGGCGGTCGGCGGCAATGCATCCCCCAGTGGCCAGATGACGCTCATCCCGGCCAGAGCAACAATGGGATTGAGACCGATGGTGTTGAAGAGAAGGACTAACGGCACGCCGAGGACTGGTGCCGCTCCCCACATGAGGACTGCCTCAGAAACAGGCAGGACAAAAAACAGGGTCAAGAGGACAGCGGCAAGGGGGAGCGTCACGATGCTAATCGCGATGAGTCCTCTAACGCCGGTAAGCGTCATGATTTGGACCAAGATCCCAACACAAGTCAGCGTCCCAATGAGCGGGAGGAGCTGATGAATGGTATGCCTCGAGATGCGCAAGAAATCCAATTTCACCGGCGATAGCCCGAAGCTCGCTGCGGCCGCGACCATGAACATCAACGGCAATCCCAAAATGGGAAGCGAATGGGGCCAGATCCTCCCAGCGCCCACCAACAGGAAGAAGGCCAGGAAGGGAAGCGCCACATGGATCCAACTCATCTTGTCGGGTGCTTCAGGAAGCTCTCGAAGTGCTTTCTCCAAGTCCACCGGTTGAGCGCGCCAGCCCAATATAAAAATAGTGAGCAAGGCGAGGATCACACAAGGAACGAGCAAAGGAAGAAAAAAGCCCACGTAGGGCATGTTCACACCGGCCGCAGTGAGCATCGCCCAAAGACTCACTGGAGGAGCGGCTGCACTCAAACCAGCCAGGATAAAGATAATGGCCGCGGCCCGAGGGCGGGAAAGCCCCATGTAGCCTAAAACAGTGGCAATCATGCCGCCGGTAATAAGAACGGTGACACTCCCAGCACCGGTCAGAGCGCCGGGAAGTAGCAGAAGGAACGTCATGAGCACGAACAGAATGGACTTTTGTCGGTGAAACTTGCTCAAGATCCCCCGCACGACATACGCCACACCACCGGACGCCTTGAAGATATTCATAAAGAGCGTTGCCGCGATGAAGATCAACACGATGTCCAAGTAGGTGAACGCGCCCTCGACAATATGCCGGGCCGGAATTCCGAATCCTCCGACAACGGCACCCGCTAGAGCGGCCACGAACATGGAAAGCTCGGTGGAGACTCGCGCCGCTTTGGCGATGATATAGGCCACCACCATGACAATGAGGATGATCCCGGCAGAGGTGGTCATGCTCATAAACGAGCCCCGTAGAAGGGTGCATCCACAAAAAGAGATGGGGAGTCAAGGAAGGAAGCTCGGATGGGAGCACCTACATTTGCTTGAGTACGATGATTAATGCTCTTCAACCTTTACTCCCCCTCCCCCCTGGGAGAGGGCGGTGTGAGGGGTCCTCACTTCTTGAACAATATGTCGAACTCTTTCATTAGGTCGAGCGTTTTTTCGACTTCAATCATTGGTATGCCTCCACCCTCGGAAATAGCGGTGAAGCGGCCGTCGGAGTTGCCCTCTTTCTTGATGACCAGGAGATCGGCATTGGGAGCCACGGCGTCGATACTTTGCTCGTCTGTGTTGTCGCCCGTAGCTGCGCCCTGAGCCCGTCGTTTCATACCCTCGATGTGAGCTCCCACAACGGTCATACCTTGGCGCTTGGCTTCTTCGATGAGCGCCGAAGTTCTAGCGATCTCGTCTTCGATGGATATGCCGGCAGCGCCCATTCCTTTGAGACTGGCGCCCATCGTGACAATGAGCGTCTTGTAGGGTGCGCCCGCATCTTTCTTGGCCTTGAGCTCATCTGCTGTCACCAAGCTGTTCTCTTCATAAGACCTCTTTTCGAGCTTCAACTTCATAAAGACGACTTTCAGCATGGTCGCTGCAGGGCTTTGCCCACAAGACGTGATGATCACAGGAAGTTCGGTTGCTGGAAGCGGACTCTCGGAAAGGCCGTGAGACGTGCCGACGAAAAAGAAAACTAAGACCAGGAGAAAGGAACGAGTAGGGTTGATTCTCATGATATGCACCTCGGACGAACCGTGACTATCGTGCTCTTTCGACAGCGAAATTAGCACGCTTGGAGATTATATAGAAGTCGTTCGACAAACTCGAAGACCAAGCCAACTGCAAGAGTCTCCATCCGGCTCGGCTCTGTCAGGGCCATTGCTTCTTTGACGGACCTGATCGATACTCGGTTGTTAGGCAATCCACACTAATTGATGAACCATTTGCGCCAAAATAATGGTTAAGCGACCCTGTAATAGACCTTACTTCGTCAACAGATCGGGTTGTCTCGACACCAAGGAGCGTATGATGGCTATTAATAAAGATGTGGGTCGCCGGTCGATGCTGCCATTTTTCTCTACCATGGTGCTCTTGAACTTGTCGGCAATCGCCGTAGGCCAGCCGTCCTCAATAGAGGAACAGCCGAAGCCTAGCCGCATCGTCCTCCAATGGAACGATCCCACTAACCTCGTACAAAGTGGATTGGAGCAAATTGCCGAAGAGTTGAACAACCTCTTTAGCGGCTTGGGAGCCCGCTTCGAATGGGAGGTCGTTACCGACCGCGAGCTCCACCCATCCCCCGAAAAAATCCATGTTCTTTTGCTTCCGAAGAAGCCTTCCGGTTGGCCCTTGGGAAAGCACACCATGGGAGCAGCAACTTGGGACCAGTTCCCCGTCGTTCGTTTGTTTTATGAGGACATTGCCCACACCTTGAGCGTCAGACCGGCTCCCATTCGTGATGGAAGCTCCCGGCACCGTGTCTTTCTCATCACCCGGGGAATAGCCCGGGTCCTTTCCCATGAGATCGTCCACGTCGTTGCACCGGACCATTCTCACGCATCCTACGGCTTCTTTCGCCAAAAGCTGAACCGAGCGAACCTCAGGCGCAGCAAACTGCAGCTCGACCCTGGATGTACGGAGGCGTTCCTCGCCTGTATGCGACAGCCGCACCGCCAGGCGGAGGCGACCGAGCCACCCCAGTAAGACCGCAGAGGGCCCCGAGCCGATTGATCGATGTCGAACGAGATGATTTGATCTTCTCGTGGCGGAATCCTACTCACCGAGAGCTCGACCCCCCTCCAAAGGCTTCAGTCTCATAGAGGCCTTGATCAGCCTTTTCATTACGCTGGTGGTCGTCGCACTCGTCTATCAAACGAGCCGAACTCTCTTGACGATTTACCGCACCGAGTCCCGGGCCGTGGAACTAAGCTCAATGGCCTCGAGGGCCCTCGACGACATCACCGTGGAAATCGCCCGTGCCGGCTACGGGATGGGAGAAGGAGTTGCGTCGGTAGCCCCGTCGATGCACGACCGCCCCCTTAGCTCCAGCGAGATCGTCCTTCGCTCCAATACAGAGGGAGTAACCTCGGCATTGACCGTAGAGGCTCCAGCAGACACGAACCAGCTTACGTTGAACGAGGCCGGACGATTCGAGCCAGGAAACCTGGTCCTGTTGACCGACCTCGCAGGCTTGACGGAACGTGCTCGAGTGACGTCGACGGGAGCTTCTTCTTTGTGGCTCGAGTCTCTCGATAATCCGAGCGGAGCCCTGAGGAACACATATTCGCCGCAACAAGGCTCACGTGTTCTGAAACTGCGAGAGGTCCACTATCACCTCGAATCCGAACCGGACGGTAAGGTCCTGGTCAAAAACATCGACGGCTCCCCTGAGGTAAGTCGCGTCCTGACCCGACAGGTTGAAGCGCTTCGCTTCGAATACCTGGACGATGCCGGCGCCGTACTCTCCCCTGCAAGTCCTGAGCTCACCGACCGATTGAGAACCGTGAGAGTGTTGTTGACCTTTTTCACCGGCTCGGAAAGGGGAGACAGAAAAACCTTCAAAACAGCAGTGACTCTCGACAGACAGTCCGCAAGCGTGGATTTTGCTGAGCGCGGATACGGCTTTCGACTCGCTCGATTCTTCCATCCATTGGAGAACCCAGCCGGTTTGTCAACGCGTCTAGCGCGTGACTGGGGCGTCATCGTTTCAGGTGGGGCCGATCCTTCGGGCGACCGTTCTTATGTCTACACGTTTCTGATTCAAGAAAAATTCCTAGAGGCGCGCACAGAGAATGTAACGTGGCTCGAAGAAGTACGTGAGCCCGTGGCCCTAGCTTTCGCTCCAGAGAAAAGCGCATTGTCCGGATCTCTTCTCATCGCTTCCTCAGGCCTTCGCGTTGGTCATCTGACGCGCGTCCACCCGGATGAACATGGGATTTTGTCTCCCGCTTCCAAGGTCGAAACATTCGACACAACCAACGTCCTGGCGCAAATTGGCGGGATCGCTTTTGGCGTCGACCACGCTCTTTACATCGCGAGCTCGGAGAAGGCCAAGATATTTCGCATCCGCTTCGACTCATCCGATAACCAGACGGCGCCCGAGGCCATCGCGGAGCTCCCAGGTAGCCCCGGCGCCATTGTGCAGGGAGCCGACGGCGGTCTTTACTTCATCTTGGACGAAACGGATGGAAGCTCGCTGTGGACGATCCCCTTCGATGAAACGTTTGCACCAACATTACCGCGAGAGGTAGCAGAGCTTCCGGGGAGAGGAATCTCACTCACTCTCGAGCCCCACTCCGGTAACCTCTTCGTCCTTCTTCGCGAACGCTCGAGGGATAACTCAATTTACGAGCTGACTCGCCGATGGATTCGGGAGCCAACCGGTGAGCCCGAAAAGATCTTCAGCTTGCGTCGGTTCCGTAGTCAGCAACAAGACGGGGTCGACGAGAACAAGACGAGCAGCACGAACAACGAAACGATCGTGAGGCCGGCCCATCTACCCACAACACTTCTCCCAGAGTCGTTGGATTTCATTGCCTTCGACCATCTTGGCCTCCTCTACATCGGCGCTAAGGATCGGAGTCTAGTTCTCAAATTCGATCTCGATCGACCTGACGCCCGCTATCACGTCGAAGTCACCGGAATCGTGGATCTTCCGCGCGATCCTACTTCGACATCTCCGAGAATCCGACTGCATGCGTGGACAAGGAACCCGTTGGGATGGTGATGCGAGAGGAGAAAGGCAGCGCCCTCGTTATCGTGCTTGCCGCACTCCTAATCCTCACTCCACTCATGCTCATCTTGTCGGTCATGGTCCTGAAGTGGCAGCAGCAAGCTGCAGAGCTTCGTGATCTCGTGGAAATGGAATATACGGCCCGGGCTGGTTTCCTGAGCGCCGCCAACCAACTCCACATGGGTAACATCGATACCCCAGTCGGTGCCACAACGACTCTCGAGTTGACCGACCTTGGAGATTTGCCGACAAAAGCACAAATCAGCAGGGATCCGGATGTCGTCTTGTCTCTCGACGGTCAGGTGCTGGAGGGTCTCGACGCCCGCAGCATAGACCTGGAACAAACGGCTGTCGATCCTGATATGCGGCGGGTACGTCGATATCGACGCCTCGAAGTCTACCTTGTGGACATTCTTGTCACCGAGCGCCCGACGATACCGGGAGTGCGTCTCCGGGGCATTCTCATTCGGACCGACGACGGCGAGTTACGCCAAATAGGCCTCAGAGTCGACCGAGAATTTGTCCGAGCAGAAACAGAAACGGGGACAGGTAATTAATATGAATCGATAAGCCGCAAATGAACGCAAATCAAAGAACTCAAGTACCCAAGAACTCAAGAATGGGCTTGTTGCGGCTGCGCCGCGTCTTTTTTTTGAAGAACGATAAGTAATTACTCTACTTGAGTGCTCGAGTACTTGAGTTCTCGAGTACTAGCTCCTTTTTGCTCCCAGGACTGGACTTGCTCTC
>JAUVQL010000204.1 GCA_030598165.1 Acidobacteriota bacterium
AGATCTCTGCGGCCCGGGGTGTGATAGAGCACTTCTACACCCGCTACGATGGGGATCTCGAATTGTTTCGCACGTTCTCGCAGTCGTTTTTCCTGCCGGATCTCGGCGTCACGGCGATGACGAGCTGCCAAGGCATAAAGTCGATCATCAAAGGCATCTTTGAGGCTATGTGCAATCGCCTCGGGATACTTTGGTGCTGTGATGAGACTGCTGTCACCTCCCCAGAGTGCGATTAAACCTCCTGAAAAACTTCGCACCTCTTCCCAGTCAACACGACTCTCACCTTTTTCTGAACGCAATCTGCCTCGTGTAAGAAGGCGACACAAATTGGCATAGCCTGTTCGATCCTGAACGAGGAGAATGAGCTTCGAAGTGTTGTCTTTCGTGTCGCCGACGGTGACTTCGGCGCCGATGATGAGCTGTACTCCAACCTCTTTTGCGCGGACATGGGCTTTGACGATGCCGTAAACACCATCCCGATCTGTAATGGCGAGGGAACGCAGTCCTAGTCGATGAGCCTCTTCGACGAGCTCTTCAGGATGAGAGGCCCCCTCCAGAAACGATCCGTTGCTCTTGCACCAAAGGGGGACGTAAGTCATCAGCCCGATTACTCGACGCGGCCTTCCAGGAACCAACGACGTCGGCGTCGGTCGTAGTAAGCCCAGTAGACTTCGCCTTGCTTCATGCTGACGAAGTGATATTCCCGATGGGTGCCTCCCGCCCACCAACCGCCCGAGACGTCATAAGGCCCGATGAATCTCTTAACCGGTCCATGCTCGATTCCTCTAAGGAGCCATCCATCGGGCTCGTTCCTTGGTCGTGGTGGGAGAGGGAAGGGTCGTTCATAAATGCGACGAACCAGAGTGCGTATACCGTCGTGCTCGATGAGCTTAATCGGAGGTGCTTTCTCTAGAGGAATCCATCGAAACCGGGCTCGAGGTAAATGTCCATCGACGATCTGGGCTTTGACGACTGATTCACTACCTAGCTCTGCACGGAGACGTGCAAAAGCGCGGTTGGCTGCATCGAGGTCACGACGAGGGTTTTCGACGAAAAGTGCCACTTGATCGGGTCTTACATCGACGCCCTCTACCTTTAACTCGAGCTCGACGATACCTCCGCGGAGCTCACAAGACTCGAGCCTCAGGCGGACTAGCCCGAGGATTTGAGTCGATTCGAGAGTTGGAGCTGCTGTTCCAATCTTTTCCGTCTGTCGTCTTCCATCATCGAGTACGAACTGAAGCGTCAACTCATAAAGAGCCTGTCCTCTCGAGTGAAGCTCTCTCAGTAAAATATCGAGTCGTCGTTTGATGAGAAAAAGGAGCCGTTCGGAATCTGTCTCCGGCATCTCTAAATAGACTTGCTGCACTAACGGTTCATGGGTTTCTTCAGGCTGAAGCGGGTCCCATAGATCACCGATGGCCAAACGGTGAAGACGGTAAGCTTGGGCTCCGAAGCGCTGAAGCAGTCCCTTGGCCGGTAATCGGAGAAAATCTTGGACGGTTCGGATCCCTAGCTTGTCGAGAGACTCCCGCACTTTAGGGTCGATACCTAATCGTTCCAGAAAAACTTTCTGCGCTCGTTCCGCCTCTTCCTTCTGAGTCTCGATGATGCTAATCCCGCGGATCGATTTAGCTAGCGCATAAGTACCGAAACGTGTGAAGCCAACGGCAATCTTGACATGAAATCCGAGGTCCTCGAGTTTGTTGTGAATAAGCTTTGTCCATTTTTCGAGTGAATCGTACAAGCGTTCGAGACCTTGGGCGTTCAGCCAAAACACTCCCGGCTCTTCCTGTGCCGGTTCGATTTCGGGAGTGAAATCCCTTAGTTGGTGAGTGAGCTGTTGGACTTCGGAATCGATTAGGTCTGGTGTTACCGTACCGGCGCGTAAGTCCGAGGCGATGGCGAGGGCGGCGGAGAAGCGGTGCCCGGGGAGAATACGAAGGCGCCTCGCTTTCTCGTTGACCCAAAGTAAAGGGGCTTGAGGTTTGTCTTCGGCAACAACTGCGACCGGGTAACCTTTCCAATCGGGATGATTCCTGAGCAAGAGCTGGAGAGGAAATGCCGGTGCCTCAACACAAGCCATCCGGTCCATAGCACACTTCCCGAAATATGCTGCCCGGGCCCTGACGTTTGTCTTTGAGGATATGAAGCTGAACTTCATAACTCATCGCTTGGCGATGGGCATCTACTCGACGAGCTTCCGCTCGCAGTGAAATGAGTGAACCGAGTGAAGGTGTATCAAGGGTTTTTTCCGTAAGAACGACTACTGCCGTGTCATGTTTTTGAGCTAACCCCACCAACTTTGTTTGAAGAGGAGTTGGGATATGGCGAATTTTTGACTCTCGGGGGCTCATTCCAAAATCGATGACTACGAGCCCAAAACTACCCGAGCGAAGGAGATGTAAAGCCGCTCTACCAGCGGTAAGCGGTTCCCTTGTCCGAACGACTGGCAGGCTATCCAAGTCTACGCCTCCAGCAACTACATCTGGAGGAAAAAAAGTGCTTTCTAATAACGTGACCCAAGCAGCTGGTTCACCACGTTGTTGAGCATCGATAACGAGTCCAAATACAGCTGTCAAACTAGCCGAGCTTCCCGATGCTGAAATCTCGACGAGCCTTCCTGCGACTCGAGGAAGACCCCATTCATGGACACGTTCCGGTGATACCTCTTCACTGGGAAGAAAGGAGACGAGTTCATGTAGGCGATGTGCCCTTGGTCTCATGACAGTCCTTACGTCGATCGTTTGCGTGGTGAGGTCCCAATGTATCTGCGAACTTCGATGACTTTACCGAGGAGGTTCACAGCATCGGGTGGAGGGACGATGGGATCGTAAGCTGGATTCTCCGGGTGGAGCTCGACCCGGCTCTTTCGAATGCGAAGACGTTTGACGGTCGCCTCATCATCAACGAGAGCGACGACGATGTCACCAGAGTTGGCTGAGGCTTGTCGGTGGACGACAACGAGATCGTCGTGAAGGATTCCGGCACCCGACATACTGTCCCCTCGGACCCGAAGTGCAAACAGGTTTTCTCCGGAGTCTCCCGATTCCACGGGGACGTAACCTTCGAGGTTCTCGATGGCCGTCGAGAGATTTCCCGCTTGGACGCGGCCGAGCAAGGGGACGAAAACAGTGGGTGTTGATGGTTTATCTGGCAGCATGTAGCCCCGGGATTGTCCGGGGCGCTTCGATAGTCGGCCTTCCGCGACAAGGGCTTCTAAATGTTCTCGGGCCGTTTGAACTGCCCGGAAACCAAAGGTTTCTTGGACCTCCCTGACGGTGGGGGGCAGCCCGCGGAGTAAGCGTTCACGGACGAACCGGTAAACCTTCTCGCGGGACTGCCCAGGAGGTGTCTTTCCCATGAGCTAAACATTCCAGACATTTGTCTGGTATGTCAAGAGCTTTTAATCCGATTTTTGACCATCGAGTTCAATATAATGGCACGCTGGCCAGCAGGAGTGAGGTGAAGAGGTGAGTAAATGGTTGTGGACGCTCCTTATCCCGATCCTATGCATTAATTGTTCAAGTGCTCCGCCATCCAGCACGCAGCTAGCGTTGACGGCGAGCCATGACGAGGCCGAACGCTGGGCGAGCTCTACATTAGAGAAACTGACGCTC
>JAUVQL010000060.1 GCA_030598165.1 Acidobacteriota bacterium
CCGAACGACTTGGCCGTGTCGAATCCTTCTTCTCCATTCGGAGCACTCTCAATCTCATAACCCGCTTTGCGGAAGAGCGTTCCGAGATAGACTCTCATGTCTTTTTCGTCATCTATGATCAATACTTTCTTTGCCATCGATTCTCTCCAAGGGACGCGCGTTCAATGGGCCTTTCCGTTTTGTACTAAAGCGGCTCGTGCTTCCTGTGTGTCGATCCTCTTGAGCACGTCTCGAATCGGCTCACGAAGATCGGGCTTGTCCAAGCTACGGACCAGGCAAGCTACGAGCTCCGGACTCTTCAGGTCGGCAAGCTCTTCGGTCGCGCACTTCTTGAGTGACGGATTCGGACTAGCGAGTCCTTGGCAGAGGTACTCAATGGCAAGCCCGCCTTCCTCGCCTCCCATGCTGGCGATCGTGCCCAATGCCTTGAGTGCCTTCTCACTACGCCGGAACCTGCCGATAGCACGCACTCCGGCGATACCCCCTCCGTAGGCTTCTACGAATGCCTTGACGGCCTCGGGTGTCTTGCGCTCTTCCTTAACTTGTGTCGCCGCTACCGTTGCTTCTGCGAGATAGGACTCATCGGCGAAGTAGTCCACTGCCATCCGCCGTGCAACAGGGTTGACTCTGGTGTCATAGGCGATGGACTCGATGAGCTCCTTGTCCGTGATGCGACTGAAGCACACTCCAATGAGCTCGATGTTCTCCCGATCTCTGATGATATCCGCAAGCAGCTTTTCGGACGAGATTCGCTCGGCCGCGACCAAACGGACATCGAGCCCCTTGGCATTCTTAACGATTTTCATCAAATGCCCGTCGTCGTTCACCCGGGAGACGGCGAGCAGGCGGATTTGAGGTGTCTCATCCGTCGAGGCTACGTCGACTAGAACATCGTCGTCTTTCAGGTTCTCGACCTTGTCAAGCCGAGTGCGAAGACCATCTCCTTCCTCAAAAAGACTCATCCTTCGACCTTCCCTTTCCTTGTTTTAGCGTTCAGGACCGTTGTCGCTCATAGGTTTCACTATTGGGAAGTCGCTGGCCGGCGTTAGATCTAATGCCACTCCCACTCGATGAACCCGGGCTTCACGTCGACCATGCAGTTGACGATGAGCTCGGCAAGACCGTCATAGAGAATGCTGTGCTTTTCCCAGGCGGTGTAATTAGCCAAGATATCGCGCAATTGTCCCTTGCAGTTGGAGCAAGGAGCGCAGAGATATTTCTTGATCGATGGGTCGAGCTCGTCCTCGAATGCGTTCAACACTTGTTCGATCTTCTTACGACCCGCAATTTGTGCGCGCCAATCAACGAAGTTGTGACTCGACATGATGGCGAAACCGCTTCCGCCGCCGCAGCAGTAGTTCTCAACGCCGTGGGGATACATTTCCCGATAGCGAGGGGCTATCTTCTTCATGACGTCCCGTTGCGGTGAAACGATACCCATCAAGCGAACGAGGTTGCAGGGATCATGCATCGTGACCGGAAAGTCGTTTCTCGTGGGATCGACTTTAATCCGGCCTTCATCGAGGAGACTCTTGAACGTCACCATGCAGCTCTCGCGAGGAATGTTCAGCTCGCCAGTAAGGACCCGGTCGGCAATGATGGTCAAGGCTTTGTGGGCGTGACCGCATTCACCTAGTACGATCTTCTTGACCCCGAGCTTCTTCGCGGCTTCAGCATGTTTGATGGCAACTCGGGCTAACTGGAAATCATCGTACCAGACACCGTAATTGATGCTGTCGTAACCGGCGATCTCGCTGGACATGGTCCAGCTCAAACCGGCCGCTTCGAAGATCACCGCAAAAGCTCCCGGATTCAAAGGCCAGCTCATGATCTCACCGGCGTTGTGGAGCAGTAGAATGTCCGCGCCGTACTTGTCCCAAGGGGTCTCGATATTGAGGCCGGTTTTTTCCGAGACGTCCTCGTCGATGAACTCGATGTTGTCCTTGACCACGGCCGAGTTCATACCTGTCGAGGAGCCGACCTTGAGCTGCAGGACAGACCCATCCTTGTGCAGCTCGCGAGCCGTGATGTTCATTTCCTGGCTGAACAACTTTCGAAGCTCGTGCGCGATGAGGGCATTGTCGACGCCGACGGGGCAGGTCTGCGCACAGCGACGGCATAAATTGCAGCGATAAGAGAGCTCTGCCAGCCGCGCTACAGTCGTCCAATTGAGCTCGATTTCACCGGCCTGCCAGGAAGCGAGAAGACCACCGTTACCTTTGACGTACTTCTTGTATAGACGTCGGAAAACCTCGGATCGGTAAGCGGGACGATAGATTGGGTTCTTTCCGCTGCCCTCGTAGATATGACAAGCGTCGGAACAAGTGTGGCAGGTTGCGCAATGTTCCATGGACAGGAGGAGAGGCTGAAGGAACGTCCAGTTGTTTTCTTTAGTGAAGAGCTTTTCCATGCCGGAGAGGAACAGAGTCACCAGCTCGTCCTCTTCTTCCTTGCTTGTGGGCTTGGGGATGCTCAAGGCAATGGTGTCGTCTAGCGTGGCTTCTAACTCCTCACGTGCTTTCTCGCTCAAGGGAGCAAAGTCGGGTGTGGACTCTGGAGTATCAAAAGGTGCCGGTAGCTGCTTGAAATCTTCCTTGTTGAGCTCGGAGAGCTTTTCCGACGGCTTGGAAATGTCCTCAATCTTGACCCGTTTCATCTTTAACCATCCTCCTCGACGCCCGAGGTCGCAATGTCCACCCAGTTTTTCTTTCCGTCTCCACGAATGTGAGGTGCCGCCCAACTAACGGGATACTGAAGTGCCTTACCTACCTTTTGTTCGATCTTTCCTCCAGGAAACGATGGCTCGTCACTCCAACGGATATCGTGATACATGAACCACTTTGTGAAGAAGTGGGACATGTGGGTGATTGGAATGTAAGCCACCAGAATCGACGCAAGAACGATTTCGGCCGCCAGGAGCGGCCCACCGCTAAATGCAAAATTGAACGAAAGCAAGTTCTCGAAATAGGTCCGCAACTGAACGAAATAGAGATCACCTGAAGCCTGTGCCGCAATCGCCACTACGAATGTCACAATGAAGAATATGAGGTTGAAAAAATCAATGCCTTTGGTGTACTCACGATAGTCGGTGTTGAAGATACGCCGGGCCAGGAGTGCTAGAGCTCCAATCAAGCCAAGAAATAGTCCCGCCCATCCGACCAAATAGGTTATTTGGTAAACGGATTTGCCGAAGAAACTACCTTCTGCAGTTACGTTGACTCCTGCTACCGTTGCAATCGCGCCAACGACGAGGAGCACTATCAATCCGATCAGCAAATAGAGGCCGAAGTGGAACGGAAAGGACCGGAGCCAGTGCTTCTTGTTGTGCTCTCGAACGCCGGCGAGCCAGAGGATCTCGGGGACCATCACCTTCATCTCACCGATGACGGAGGACTCGCGAGGTTTGGTCCACCAATCGAGCTCTTCAAGATAGGAGCCTCCATAATGGGCCCTTCCTTTTTCGTGGGCCACGGGGTAGAGCTCCCATCGGAGGTGAATGGGTAACGAGGCATATTTTACGAAGCGTGAGACCACAGCAATGACGAACACTGCCGCGGCTGCAAAAGTGACCATTGGAACAAAACCCATTGCGCGCCGTCCTTTTTTTCGGTTAATGCGTCACGAGACTGCGTTCTACATCCATCTTGTGCAGTTCTTCTTTCACCTTTTCCGGCCAACTCTTGCTCAACATGTCTGCCAACGTGTATTCATCCAGGACTGCCGTAATCCTGCGGTTGATGAGCCTCCACAGGTCTCTACAGTTGCAGAAATCGCTGAATATGCAAAGCTCTGGTTCTAACGCGCAATCGGCTATGGCGACGGGTCCGATGGCTGCTTCGATGATGTCTCCCAGCTTGATCTCGTCAGTCTGTTTCGACAGGACGTAACCCCCGGCCCGGCCCGAACGCCCCCGAATCAATGCGGCGTTTTTGAGGGGAACGACGAGATGGTCCAAATATCGACGTGAGATACCCGACTGGCGAGAGATATCTCCAAGTCCCACCGGTTCCCCGTCCGAGGAGAGTTTCCCTAGAGCAATCATGAACCGGAGGGAATAACGTGCTCTCGTTCTGATTTTCATTTTCGACTCCTGCCGGTCCTGCTAATTCCTATAACTCCTATATCTCCGCTAGGAATTAGTCATTAATGCGAGAAGCGTGCCACGGTTTCTCCAGCACTGTGGTTTGTGGCTTATTGATTGGATCGAGGGAGTTTATCGGCAGGAGGGTGCTGAGGGCGTGAGATCTTCTGCGTACCTGATGCGTGCCAGGTCCCCCATCTGTTGGGTCAGTTGCCACAGTAAACCCTTGATATTAAACAAGTTAATCAAGGCCAAATCGATAAAACCGTGCCCCAATTCGATAAAATCCATAATGCGTGACACTGGCTAAACGTCTCATATCTGAAACATTGGAACGTCATAGTTGTTTCAGTCCTGTGACATTTCGAGGACTGCTTGCCATGGGGCATGTCGAGCAAATCTATAGGAAACAGTATCTTAGCGGTTTTGCAACGTTGTGGCTCGGGAATTGCTCATACAGGTAGCAGAGAAAGCAACATGGAGAAGAAGGTTGCCATTCCGCATTACCAGGACGAAGTCGCGCCGTGCTTCGAGGCCACGGCGGCCATCACCATCTTCACGGTTCATCGCCGCAAGGTGGTCAAGAAAACCAGTTTCTCTCTTCAAAGCCGGGAAGCTTTGGATCGCGTCCGCCTCCTCCGTGACCAAGAAGTCGGCACCTTGATTTGTGGAGGATTGCAGGCCTCCTTTGAGGACCTGCTCCGCGCCAGCGGAATCCGCGTGTTTTCTTGGGTCTCCGGTCGTGTGGACGAGCTCCTGGTCCTTTTCCTCGAAGGCCAATTGATCCCCGGGACAGGTCGTCTCGTTGGACCAAGCGACCCGTACCTGAAACGTCCCACTGATTTGAAGGTCCCGCAAGATAGACACAAGAAAGGAATGTCGAGGCTCCCATGAGTGCGAATACACCATCCGCAGTATGCGAACGCGAACAGGCTGAGAAGGACAGAGAAAAAGAGCCCGTAAGAGTGAAACGGTCGAAGGCGACTGACCAGCCAAAGTACAGTTTTTACACCGAGCCTATCAAGCTGGAGGAAAGACCCCGTCGTTTCTTGGAGGCCTTTGCTGCAATCTTGAAACATTCCAACTATGGGCCCGTGTTGGACGCCTATACCCGAGTCAGTGCGAAATGCTCCATTTGTACAGCTTCATGTCCGGTTTATCAGGCGACAGGTGATCCTAGAGACATCCCGTGCCACCGCTCGGAGCTCTTACTCAAAGTCTACCGCCGGTATTTCACCCTAGCGGGAATGGTGAAGTCCCGTTTGTTCGACTACTTCCGACTGACCAACGAGCACATCGATCGGTTGGCCGAAGAGCTCTACCGATGCACCGCGTGCAAGCGATGCAAGTATTCCTGCCCCATTGCGATTGACCACGGTCTTTTGACCCATCTGGGGCGTTGGATCTTGGCGGAAATCGACATCATTCCCAAAGCGCTTCTCGTTTCCGTTCGGGAACAGCTCGAGGGCAAGACGAAGAATACATCCGCCATTCCGGTTCCTGCGATGATCGATACCTGTGAGTTCCTCGAAGAAGAGTTGGAGGAGATATACCCCGGTGCCGGCATCAAGTTTCCCATCGATGTGGAAGGTGCCGAGTACGTCTTTTTTGCGGCGGTATCGGACTACCTCCTCGAAGCCGATACCTTGATGGGAAACGCCGCCATGCTCCATGCCGCAGGGATCTCCTGGACCATTGGCACACAGAATTTCGACGGCATCGACTACGGCCTCTTCTATTCAGATCGAATGTGGGACCGCATCATCAATGCACAGGTCGATGAAGTACATCGCCTGGGTGGAAAATTCATGCTCATCGGGGAGTGTGGGCACGCTTCACGCTCGGCCAAAGAAGGCATGGCCAATTTCGTTGCAAAGGAGAGGCAGGTTCCCGTGGTGAACATCATGGAGCTCGCCTGTGAGAAATTCCAATCCGGCGAGCTGGAGCTGATCGACAACGCCATAGAGGAGCGAACGACTTACCACGATCCCTGCAACATCGCCCGTAAAGGTTGGATTATCGAGCAACCAAGGGTCATCCTTCGTCACATCTGCAAAGACTTCGTCGAAATGGAGCCCCATGGAAGCAACAACTACTGCTGCGGTGGCGGAGGAGGAACGGTTTCTATAGACGAGATCCGTGAGTTCCGTACGTTGACCGGGGGAAAGGCCAAAGCGGATCAAATCGAAGCCACGGGAGCTCACTATGTCGTCGCTCCTTGCGCCAACTGTAAGAAACAAGTGGACGAAGTGATCAAGGACCACAAGTTGAAGCAGGTGAGAACGGGGCTCCATGACCTGATGCTGAAGGCCATCGTATTGCCCAATGGACAAAAGCCGATTGTGATGGAAGAAGATGACTAGATGAGCTCGCGTCTAGTGGGGTATTGAAGATAAGGAAGGACAAAACGTCA
>JAUVQL010000268.1 GCA_030598165.1 Acidobacteriota bacterium
GTTAGGCAACGCGGAGGTCACGCGACTCCAGTTGGGAATGGGTGCTGCGCCGAGTGGGGCTTCGAGGAAAGTTTCCCCGGCGATGCGTATCGAGTTACAAAGAGCTTCCACGACGGTCTCTTCATCGTGGCGGTCGAATTCGAGGCCGTTGATGGCGGCATCCGCATGGAAACGCTCGATGTGGTCCTCAGCCGTGCGCTTGTAAGAAGTCAGCAGAGTCCGAAAAGAACCTGCCGAGATCACGACCCCTTCCGCCGCCAGCGTGCAGAACAGGGACTTACAGATGTCCACTGCCATCTTCATGATCCCTTTGCTGGGATCGGTTGCCGAGAGCTCCTGATGTTTGTGCTCGTAGTTGCCGGCGATGTCCACCTGACAAATGCGTCGGATGGTGACATTTCGATACACCTCTGACAGCATCCCGATCTCGAGCCCCCAATCGGCGGGAATCCGGTTGACGCGAGCGAGGTCGGCATCCATCGCGAACTCTCCGGCCAGGACGTAGCGAAAGCTATTCAAAAAAACGAGAAAGGGGTGGAGGCCGAATATGCTAAAAAGGCTGCGAATGAGAGGGGTCATGAGGAGCCGCGTGACTCGACCATGCATGCGGTTAGTGATCCGACTGTAGTAGCCCTTACAAAAACGGTAGTCGATGTTGGGATTCATGACGGGATAGACCAATCGTCCCAGCATCTCCCGGTCATAGGTCAGAATGTCACAATCGTGTAGAGCGATGACTTGACTCTCTCCCCGGCTCAGGATGTAACCATAAGACGTCCAGCACCCTCGGCCTTTCCCCTGCTCCCCGATATTCAGGCCGTTCTTCCTCAAAACGTCGTAGATAGCTTGAAGGCGCGGCCCATCGTTCCAAATGATGCGGTGTCGCTGCGGCAACCTGGAGAAGAACTCCCGCGCCATGTCGAATTTTTGACGGTCCGCTTGGTCCAAGCTGATGACGATTTCGTTGAGGTAGGGGACCTTAACGAGCTCGTCGACGATGCGGTCCAAAGCAGGGCCCTCACATTCAGAAACCAGAGATGGCAGCACCAGGGCCACTGGGCGGTTTTTGGACAAAGGAACGAGCTCGACGTCGAGTCGTTCAGGGTCAGGCTTTCCGAGGCGGTGGAGAGTGGCAATGATCCCCGTCTGAAAAAAGTCACTCATTTCGCCTCCTCTTGTAGAAAAAGGCGCTCTCGCTGGCCCAGGACTAGCGGCTGGTAGGAGATACTCTCTGGTGGTTGATGCGCCATTCTACCGGACTTCCAAGGCGAGGTCCAATCTCATCCCCGCCGTCGGCGAGCCCACCCCACCCGTCTCAACGTCCTCTAGGTTTCGCGGAGAGCACAAGACGCCAAGTGATGTCAGGTCAAAGTTTTGTGGGCGAACAGAAACCTAAGGAGGTCCAACGATTTGGAAGCCGTATTGGCGGAAATGTGGATCGAAGGCGAAAGCTCTGCGCAAACCGAGTCGCTCCATGACCGCGAAGCTCGTGGCGTCGGTGTAGGAGAAGGTCTTGTCGGTGTACTGAAGAATAACTTCCTTGGCCTTGGACTCGTCTCCGGCGGTTACGCGTTCCACGGGCCAGATGTTATTCATCAGCCAGTCTCGGGCGACTCGAGGCCCGAGGCGGGACAGTGACAGCGCGTGGCACTCGGCAACGATGAAATTCGTCAGCACCGGCTCCACACGTCCTTTTCCCAGATTCTGCAACGTCGCGCGTGCAGCACTATGGAATTCGTCGTCCCGATCGAGGAGAGCGTAGACGGCACTCGTGTCTACGAGGATTCTCGCCACCGTTCGACTTCTCCCTCCGCGAGATAACGGTCATGTTCTCGACCCACGTCCGAATCTCCACTCTCGGCGGAACCGATCAAATTCCAGATGGGATCGTCTTCGCCGAGGGGCCGCGTCGTTAAGACCTTCCGGAGCCGGATTTCGTTGCCGTCCCTCGAAACCTCGAGATAGGTGTCTTCATCGATACCCAGCTCTTCTCGGACCTCGATGGGAATCGTCACTTGGCCTTTGGATGTGACTTTTACTACTTTCATTAGGAAATTCTTACCATAATTCTTACTCAGTGTCAAGAACGATGATTGGGCCACTTGGCGAAGTTTCCGAACTTTGCCGTACGCTGCTGGTCTTGCTCCTCCATCTTTGTTATGTTTGCGCCTTCACCCTGGGTAAACCCAACGTATGGCTGGATTTTGAAGGTTATGAGCGGAAACGAGAAAGCTCGGTCTCATTCCTGGCTGCGCGCCTTGGGGCTCCACCGCCGAGAGCTTCGGGCGTGGGCCATGTACGACTGGGCGAACTCGGCGTTCGTTACCACGATCATGGCCGCGGTCCTGCCGGT
Source organism: Acidobacteriota bacterium (assembly GCA_030598165.1). The sequence continues at coordinate 2,354 of JAUVQL010000268.1, forward strand.
CTATTACCACCAAGTCGCCGCCGCCAACGTCCCGGAGAACATGAGGACGGTCTACTGGGGTTACACCCAGACGGTGGCCCTTCTCATCATCGCCGTCATCGGCCCGGTCTTGGGTGCCGCGGCGGACTATCTCGGCGCTAAAAAGAA
>JAUVQL010000224.1 GCA_030598165.1 Acidobacteriota bacterium
GGATCGACTCTGGATGCGCGCATCGCCGGCAAATACGCAGCCAGCAGGGCAACGGTCGCGAGAACGGCAGCCACAGCACCATATGTGAGCGGATCTACCGTACTGACGTCGTAAAGAAGGCTTTCGAGGTACTCGGTTACGTGTAATGCTCCTAGGAGGCCAAGGATCAACCCGGTAGCGACGGGCAAACTAGCTTGACGGACGACCATCCATCGGACCGCACGAGAGCCAGCCCCCATGGCCATTCGAACTCCGACCTCGCGAGTTCGTTGACTGACGGTGTAAGACACCGTCGCGTAAATCCCAATGGCGGAGAGTAAAAGCGCAACCGAGCCGAATACGCCGAGCAATACGGTGGGAAACTCCCGGTCCGATGCGGCCCCCGCTCGCACGTCATCCATCGTCTGGACAGAGTAGATGGCAACGGACGGGTCCATTCGCCGGATGAGCTTGCGGATCGGAGCGGCAAGTGAAGCGGCGTCGGACTGGGTATGCACGAACAAACCCATGTTATGGGCCACCTCAATGCTGTTCTCCACACTCTGTCGAAAAGGAACGTAGAGCATTGGATAGGGATCTGTCTGTAATCCTTGATGCCTTATGTCCCCGACAACACCTACAATCTCCATCCACGGCGAGTCCGGATCGAACATTCGAACACGACGGCCGATCGCCGATTCTCCAGCAAATAGTCTTCTTACCAAAGCCTCATTTACAATCCCGACCAACGGTCGGTCGCTTGTATCTGCCTCAGAGAGCAGTCTTCCCTCCATAAGCGGCAGTCCCAGCACTCCAAAAAGCCCCGGCGATACCCTCTGAAGATGAGTGACGGGCGCCTCACCGATGGTCGCCACAACTTCGTCCTCGATTTGGATCGACCATCGGCCAAAACCACTGGCCAGCGGAATTCTATTGGCGAGACCGACAGACCGGACTCCCGGCAAAGTCGCGACGCGATCTTGAACGTTCTTGTAAAAACTCTTAACCGACTCCGGTTCCTGGTACTCCGCCTCCGACAGGCTCATGAACATCACCAAGACGTTATCCGTTCGAAAACCCACGTCGATCTTAGTGAGCTTCCCGAGAGTACGGATCATGATTCCTGCACATATGACCAACATGACCGCTATGGCCACTTCTCCGGCAATCAACAACCGGCGGGCTCGAGTGCGACTGCGACCCGCCGAGGCGGCTCTGCCGGCTTCACGAAGGTTGCCTTGAATGTTCGATGTGGAGAGCCTGTAGGCAGGAAGAAACCCCGCCAGAAGTCCTGAGAGCAGAGAGACGGCCATGGTGAAGGCCATGACCCGCATGTCGATTCCCACTTCTTCCAAACGCGGCATGACGTCGGCGGCGAGGACGAGGAGAAAGCCTGTACCGAAATAGGCGACGAGGAGCCCTACGAGGCCACCTGCCAAGGAAAAAATGAGGCTCTCGACCAGTAGCTGCAACGTGATTTGACTTCTCGACGCACCCAATGCAGAACGAACTGCGAAATCTCGACTCCGGCTCTCCGCGCGGGCCAGCAAAAGGTTGGCAACGTTGGCGCAAGCAATGAGTAGAACGAAGGCCACGGCACCGAGAAGAACGAGCAAGGGTGTTCTCGATTCTCCAACGATGTTCTCGTGCAAACCGACACCGGTGACGCCGAACCGAAAGGTCTTGTAATTCTCCGGAAACTCCTCGACCACACGTCTGCCGTAGACCTCGAGCTCACCTCTTGCAACCTCGATCTCGACTCCGTCTCTCAGTCGACCTACTACTCTTAGATAGTGGTTGGCCCGCGAATAAGGATTGCTCGGGTCGATTTGAAGAGGAACCCAAGCTTCCACTTCGCGGTGGGGAAACTCAAAGGACGGGGGCATGACTCCGATCACGGTGAAAGGCAAGCCGTAAACCTTCACGATCTCACCAATGACTCCCGGTCGGCCGCCAAAGCTTCTTTGCCAAAAACCGTAGCTCAAAACGACGACGGGTTCGGCCTCGGGTTTGTCTTCTTCCGCATTGAAGTAGCGTCCGAGCATTGGAGAGACACCGATCATGGGGATCAAGTCATGGGTGGTTCTCGCGACTAGAATCCTACGGGCACCGCTGTCATCTCTAAAATGCACCCTTGTGTAGCTATAGGCACCCACCGACTCGAAGCTTTTGATCTGCTCGCGATAGTCGAGGACATTCGCCTCGGAGTTATCGTCCTGGACGTCCCCTCTAAAAATGGTACGAACCTGGACGAGTCGATCGGGTTCCGGGAAAGGCAAGTCGCGAAGGAGAACGCCGTTGACGACGCTGAAGATAGCGGTGTTGGCTCCGATGCCCAAGCCCAGCGTGAGGATAACGGCTAGTGCAAAGCCCGGGCTCCGCCGGAGGGTCCGTAACGAGAATTTGAGTTCATCGAAGAGATGGCCCATGGGTGTCCTCGCTTGCCTTCTGCTGACCTGCCGGCTCCCTTTGCTAGAACCGTGCCACACCCATTCTGTTTTTTTTCAACTACTTAGAAGCAGGCTCCTTTACAGGAGTGTCCGCTCCCGGGACTGCCTGGTCCACCTTCGAACGCTCAAAAAACGCCCTGGTGGCCTTAGCCACCAGGGCAGTAGTTTTTCTGAGTTCTCGAGTTCTTGGGTTCTTGAGTTTTAATCCTGTTCCTGCTCTTTTTCGATATACCCATCAATGTGCTTCTCGAGCACCGTCATCGGCATGGAGCCACTCTCCAAAACAGCTGTGTGGAAGCGACGGATGTCGAACTTGTCCCCGAGCGCTTGCTTGGCCTTTTCCCGAAGCTCGGATATCCTCAGATAACCCATCCGGTAGCCAAGTGCTTGCCCCGGCATGTCCACCGAATAGCGGAGCGTCTCCGTGTAGATCTGCGTATCCGACTCCAGGATGTTCTCCCTCATGAGCTCGGCAGCTTTCGTACGCTCCCAACCGTTGGCGAGGTGCGCGCAATCTTGTCGCCTCTTGTGACAAAATGCAAGAACTGGAGGAGTAGATTGGATAAGGAAATTCACTATCGGAAGCTCGAACGGATGTACGCGGCTGCGCCCATCAACGCCTTCTTCTCTCCCCGACTCACGATCGGCAAGGGTCGCTCTGAAATCATCATCTCCGTTCACAAAGGCCTGTTTCATGCTGCAAACTCTGTTCATGGCGCCGTTTACTTCAAGGCCATGGATGACGCTGCCTTTTTCGCGGCCAACTCACTCGTAGAAGACGTTTTCGTCTTGACCTCCAATTTCACCATCTACTTTCTCAAACCCATCTCGAGCGGAGAAATGACCGCTGTCGGACAGGTTGTCCACGCGACTCGCAGGCAGTATGTCGCCGAA
>JAUVQL010000252.1 GCA_030598165.1 Acidobacteriota bacterium
ATGCGGTTGAGCGTCTCTCGTATCTTGCGCCGATACCGTCCTTCGGAGAGCTGGTAAACCTTTTGCACGCGCTCGCGAGCCTCGTTGAAGAATACGCGAGCATCCTTCCGTGAGAGGAAGAGCGAAGGCGTGAGCCAACCACTCTCCAAAGGAAACTCACCGACGACTTCACTGCGCGCGTCAGCCAGCGCCGCATCCACGGGCTTCAATTGAGTCAGGGAGCGGTAGAACGATTCAGTGAATCGCCAAAGGAGGTCCTCTGTCGCGACACGACGATGGGTTAGAAGAGCGGGAGTCACGTTGAGAAGCTCGCTCGCGAGGTGAGGACTTGCGGCTCCGGCCCTTTCTCCTCCACTGACAACCACCAGCCTCGGACTCGCATCATCGAGGATGGCAGCAAATTCTCGACTCGTGAGAGCTTCTTCTCTTCCATTGTCTCCCTCGAGCACAATGGTGGCGATATCCGAATCCCAGTTGCATTCGCTAACGAGATGCAAAACGTCGACGTTTCTCTCGACCAGCCGTTCTAGCTCCAGCCGGTGGAACGCACCCGCTCCGAAGAGTGTGCCTGCCTCTTCGATCACAACAAGCCCCTCGGTCTCGAGGGGACGAAGCGCATCTCTTATCGCCTCTGCCTCGTTGGCGACTCGGACAGCACGGCCGGACCCCTTTAATTTAACGGCCGCGAGCAGCACACGCAGAGGCGTTCGTACTGGGATCGGAGGCGGTTCAGTTGCTTGCTCGCTGTAACGGACCAGAGTCGTCTCATCGGAATTGAGCACGAAATTGTCGTGACGCGTATCGTACAAACATTCCCAAGGCAAGCGGGCGGCTATGGGCGGGTCGATTCTCAATCGTATCCGAATCTTGGACTCGGTCGGGCGAGCCTGTTCTCGAAGATGAAGGTAAAGCCGTAGGATGTCACCTCGAAAAAGAGAATCGAAGAGCTTTGCTCCTACATATTGCAGCTGATTAGAGTTGAGCTCACTGAGTCGGTCGACGTAGCTGACGAAGTCGCGGTCGTAGAAAGGCAGTTGGATTTGAATCGGTGGAGTCGATCGACCAAACTCTTCCCAGGCCCTGGCCGCAAAGAATCCTGGAGTTGGATCCCACCAAACGGCCACCAGGAAGTCCCGGTATTCGAATGCTCTCATGAAGCTACCCCAACTGTCCGAAGAGTGCGACTCCTATGGGTCCGTAATAAACCCCAACCTCTATCTAATATCCGGTCGCTATAAAGTGCTTGTTTTCAATATAATACGACAGAGACTACCAAGAGCATTTCATCACGTCGATCCGAGCGTGGGGATTCTCCCACGCCCGACACAAGTTCTTTCATACGTTGGGTAGCGTATTCTTTACACCAAAAGAGGGTCCAAAGTCAAGTGTCTAAAAGGTTTCCGAAACGCTCGAGACTCAAGATTTGAAATTGGCTTGGAGGGTTTTCTCCCGATAATCAACGCCTCCGATGACAATGTCGCGGCACATTTCGTAAAGCCGAGACCTCAGACGCACGGTTATACGCTCTGCGAGGGTGTGCTCAACAACCCCTCTACGTCCCAGCCCGGGAGCCTGCTGCGGCCGCTTCGCGGGCCGATCTGAAAAATTCGTCGTGATGATGGTGGGCTTTTTCTCGTTGTAACGGCAGTTCAGAATGTAGAAAAGCGTATCAAATACCCACAAAGTCGGATTCTCTCCCCCCAAATCATCAAGGATAAGAGGCTCCGCCTCCAAAACCGGTCGCAAGACTTCCATCTCGGTAGATTTCGTGTAGGGATCATAGGAGGTCTTGATTTCACGGAGAAGCGACCGGAAATCCACGAATCGCGCTCGCGCGCTGATACGTCGCTCCACAAGGATCCGTCTCAGAATGGCGACTGAAAGGTGGGTCTTGCCGACGCCCGGTGGACCGCTGAACAATAATCCCGTTTCTACATCGGGAAATTCATCGGCCCATTTTTCAGCAGCACGACGCGCTTTTTCGAGCTTGGCGTCCAAGTCGTCGAATGGCTTCCCACCTCCCCGGGCATCGAAGGCGCAGTCGAGGTATCTCAGTGGGACTCCCGCGTTCTCGATGGCTGTAGCCGCCGAGCCTCCCACCCAGCATTCGCATCGAACGACACGCACCACACCATCCCGCTCGACCCGTTTCCAGGTGGTGCCGTCGCAATGAGAGCAAAGTTCGGTCAATTCAGAAAACCTCGAAGTGCCTGGGCGGTACCGGACCGCCGAAGTTTGATGATGGCCTTGTTCTCGATCTGCCGGATGCGCTCGCGCGAAAGTTTGAGCTTATCACCAATTTCCCGGAGTGTCTTGGGCTCTTCTCCTCCCATACCGAATCGAAGACGAAGGACTTCGGATTCCTTCGGCCCGAGCTCGTTGAGCAAACCCTGAATCTGCCTCATAAAGGACCGACGGATGAGCTCGATCTCGATAGGTGGTTCCGTTTCCTGTTCAAGTCGGTCCCCCAGCTCGAACTCTCCATCCTCACCGACGGGCTCGGACAGGGAGACGTCCTTTCCCGAAATGGCCAAGAACGTCTTGACGTCATCGAGCGACAGATCGAGCGAGGCGGCAACCTCCTCAGGGGCCGGCGTCCCCGCCACAGCGCGATCGGTCTCGAACTCCCGCTCGATGTAACTGAAAGCACGTGACATTCTAGAAGGCACACTGAAGACGCGCATGTGCCCGGACAAAACCTGAAAAATGGATTGGCGAACCCACCAAACGGCGTAGGAGATGAATTTCACGTTCCGATCGGGATCGAAACGGCGAGCTGCCACCATGAGCCCGAGGTTACCCTCGTGGATTAAATCGAGATAGGAAATCCCCATCCATCGGTACCGTTTGGCGTAGCTGA
>JAUVQL010000217.1 GCA_030598165.1 Acidobacteriota bacterium
CCCCTTATCACCTTGATAGCCACGACGCCCAGTCCTGCATCAGCTGCTTTGGCAATGGCTTCATTGACCTGCAGCCGATTTTTCTGTCTGGGATTGTATGAAGCCATCACGACCTCATAAAATTTTGAATCAGCGGCCGCATGAACCGCTTCTGGCACATTGCTGTGAGTGGTGATTCCTAGAAATCGGGTTTTTCCGGCCTTTTTCGCCTTTTCCATGGCTTTCATGGCGGGCTCGTGGAATGCCGATTCTCTTCGAGAGACCATATGGTGGTAGAGGATGTCCACATAGTCCATTTGTAAACATTGGAGGGCCGCATCGAGTTTCTTGGTAAATTCTCTCTCCGTCGCCGCTTTTTTATAAAGACCCGTTTTGTAGTCTTGGGGAAGGTGGATCTTGGTGCCATAGATAACCGACTCTCGAGGCCGTCCCTTGATGACTTCTCCGATCATTTCCTCATTCCGCATCTGCTGCTGCGGGTCGGCAGTAGAATCGAAGTGAGTGATTCCGGCGTCGAGTGCTGCCTGCATCAAAGCGGGGCTACCGGAAGTCAATATTCCCATTCCGATCACAGGAACTTTCATGCCGGTTTTGCCAAGGGTTCGGTAGACGAGTTTTTTCTCTCCCTGGTCGCTACCCTGTACTATTTTCGTGGAAGGACGGCAGATGATTCCGGCCATTCCTGCAGCCGAAGATTTCATGAAGTGCCTTCTGGTGATCGATCTTCTATCCATGACGTCCCCCTAACAAACAAACGTTAAAGCGAGATTCCAGGACTTGGCACTCTCCAAAGAAATCCGTTTGCCTTTCAACCCAGCAACCCTCTCCTTCGCATCTTCTACATCCGCTGTCCCCTAGTCGCCGCCTTCCCAAACGAAATGATAGCAGAAATCAAAATGCCGAGCTTGTCGCCTTCGATCTTTGGGACGTTAAAGCCGGAATGCGCACCTCAACGAGTAACTGAAGCTAGCACGAGCAAGTCCGAAAGCACAAAAGACGTCTGAAAAACGCCGTTGGACAGTTGGTCATCCAAAGATGACAATGGAGCGGTGCTAGAGGATAACTTCTGGTGCAGCCGACGAGCGGCGTCCGCATACTCAATATACAATGGTTGACGCCACTCGCAGCTGACCTTACGTTGAACTAACCCGCTACGCGGGGATCGTAATTCCTACCGTTTTCCAAACCACTTAATCCTGGCCGTTGTCCCCGAGAAGTGCAAAAGGCTCCTCCCGTGATGTAGGGTTTTTGTCGACAAAAACTCAAACCCATCACGAAAGGAGCCAATCATGGGTAGCTTACTACGAACCCGCCTGATCGAGGATCTTCGGATCCGGAACTACTCGGAGAAGACGGTCGAGATTTACGTCCGATGTGTCTCGGAGTTTGCGAAGCACTTTGGACAATCTCCCGAGGCACTGGATGAGGGGGAGATTCGGGAATACCAGCGGTATTTGGTGGAAGAGAAGAAGTCGTCATGGGCCTTTTTCAATCAGAGTGTTTGCGCGTTGCGGTTTTTGTACACCAAGACGCTGCAGAAGGACTGGTTGGTGAAGCACATTCCGTTCGCTAGAAGGGAGAAGCGGCTTCCGGAGGTGCTGAGTCTCGGGGAAGTGTCGCGGTTGTTCGCGAACGTTCGAGCCATGAAGCAATGCACGAGTCTCCAGACGATGTATGGAGCTGGCCTGAGGTTGATGGAGGCGTTGAGTCTCGAACCGAATGACATCGACAGCCAACGGATGGTGATTCGGATTCAGCAAGGTAAAGGACGCAAAGACCGCTACGTGACGTTGTCGCCGACACTACTGGAAACCTTGCGCGAGTATTACAAAGGCTACCGTCCCAAAGGAACTTGGCTGTTTCCGAATCGCAACGGGGACCAAGCGACCCATCCCACCACGGTACAGAGAGCCTGTAGCCGTGCCGCCCGGGCCGCTGGGTTGGGCAAGCGGGTAACCCCGCACACGCTGAGGCACAGTTTTGCGACCAGCCTTCTCGAGGAAGGGACCGATCTGCGTACGATTCAAATTCTGATGGGACATGGAAGCCTGCACACGACCGCGCTCTATCTACATATTGCGATCGGAGCCCAACAGTCGCGCCGTGAGATGGCGGATCTTTTGGAACTCGCGAAGAAGACTCAAGCGGATAAGTGATGGAACATCGGCCGGAAGTGGCCGATGTCATCCGGGATTACGGTGCGGCGTATCTGAAGCGCTACCGCCCCTCGAAAGAGCAATATCGAGTTCTGAACGCTGTGGCCCAGTGCCGAACGGCCGCTTTGGGTGGTCATCTGAAGCGGTGTGAGCGATGTCAGCACGAAGTGCCGGTCTATAACTCGTGTCGAAATCGGCATTGTCCCAAGTGTCAGGGGGCGGCCCGGGCGGCGTGGCTCGAGGCTCGCGAACGGGAGGTTCTCGACGTGGAGTACTTCCACGTCGGATTTACCCTTCCGCAGGAACTCGCTCCGCTCGCGCTTCAGAATCGCCGCGGTGTCTACTCGATGTTGTTCCGGGCCGCTTCCGAAACTTTATTGACGCTCGGTCGAGACCCGAAATACTTGGGCGCACAAATCGGCTGTATGGTGCTCCTGCACACATGGGGACAAAACCTTCACTCCCATCACCACCTGCACTGCGTCGTCCCGGGCGGCGGTCTGAGCCCCGACGGCAAACGCTGGGTGAGTTGTCGGGATGGATTCTTTGTGCCCGTTCGGGTCTTGAGCCGGTTGTTCCAGGGGAAGTTTCTGGCTCTGCTCCAAAGTGGCTTCGACCACCAAAAGCTCCGGTTTCACGGAAACCTTAAAGAGCTCGAGCACCCCAAAGTCTGGGAGGCCTATCTCGAGACGCTACGGAACAAAGACTGGGTGGTCTACGTCAAGCCCCCTTTCGGAGGCCCCGAACGAGTGCTCAAGTACCTCGCTCGATATACCCATCGTGTTGCTATATCGAATCAAAGGCTCATCTCCTTTAAAGACGGGCAGGTTACGTTCCACTGGAAGGACTACGCCCGGGGCAGTTGTCATCGCATCATGACTCTGGACGCCGTGGAGTTTTTAAGACGTTTCCTTCTCCACGTTCTGCCTCGTGGATTCATGCACATCCGCTACTACGGGTTTCTCGCTAACCGCAACCGCCACCAAAACCTCCAACGCGTTCGATCGCTCTTGGGCACCGAAAAAGCCTCAATCCAAAACCATCCTTCTGCCGTCTCAGCTGACAATCCAACCTCCGACACCCGCGATGATGCGCCCGACGAGCTCAACATCTGTCCCCAATTCAAGAGCGGGCGACTCCTCCTCATATTGTGATCCGGCGCGGTTCAATCCATCCCCGCTTCCACGCGCCCTCAGCGCCGGATACAATACTTACGTTAGCTCGAAAGGATGAATCGATGTCATTCCC
>JAUVQL010000084.1 GCA_030598165.1 Acidobacteriota bacterium
CAAGTACTCGAGTTATCCGAGGTGGCAGCCATGCAATACGAAACCCTAAACCAGCTTTTTTTCGCTGCTATGGAAACCCACCGCAAGCCTGACGCACTCATGTACAAGTCGGAAGGCTCCTGGCGACCGGTGTCTTGGCGAGAATTTCTGGAGAAAGCTCGCGACCTGGCTCTTGGATTCCACGAGCTCGGGCTGCGACACGGCGACCGACTTGCCCTGCTATCCGAGAACCGAGCGGAATGGTTCTTTATCGACACTGCGCTTCAAATGCTCGGGGTGGTGAACGTACCGATTTACTCCACGCTGCCAGCTCGTCAAGTCTCGTATGTCGTTCGCGACTCGGAGTCCAAGGTGGTCGTGGCTTCGACTCAATCCCAGCAGGAAAAGATCGCATCGATTCACAACGACCTGACGTCAGTAGAACACTTCATAGCCATTGAGACCCCGGCGTCGAGCTGCTTCGAAGCTATCACCCTGGACAAGATCTCCTCTCGGGGTGCCAAGAGAGCCGAAAGTGATCCGGAGCTCCATAGAGAACTTGCTTCCGAAGTGCAACCCGAGGACCTAGCTACCATCATCTACACTTCTGGCACGACCGGCGATCCCAAGGGAGTCATGCTCACGCACCGTAATTTCGTTTCCAATGTGAAGGGCACTCTCCAAGCCTTGCCGCCACTCACGACCGCCGACATTGCCCTTTCGGCTCTCCCCTACGCACATGTCTTCGAACGGTTGGCCGCTCACTACCTTTTCCCCGCCGCGGGAGTCACGATCGCTATTGCGGAAGGTGTCGACAAAGTCGCCGAGAACCTTGCGGAGATCCGCCCAACGGTCATGACGTTTGCTCCGCGACTCTACGAGAAAATGCACGCTCGAGTCCTCGAGAACGTCTCTCGAGCGAGTCCGACCCGCAAAAAGCTCTTCTGGTGGGCGTTGGAGGTCGGACGGAAACATGGCCTCTATCGCTTGAAGGGTGAAACACCACCGACGCTCCTCAACCTCAAATACAAAGTGGCCACGGCACTCGTTTTCAAGAAGCTCCAGCAACGCGTCGGGGGACGGATGCGTTTTTTCATCTCCGGAGCCGCCCCACTTGCTCCTGAGATCGCCGAATTCTTCTGGGCAGCCGGCATTACCATCTTGGAAGGTTATGGCCTGACTGAGACCTCTCCGGTCATCACCGTCACCCCTTACAAGGGAATTAGATTCGGCAGCGTGGGACAAACGATCTCCGACGTGGAGGTCGAGATCGCGAAAGACGGCGAGATATTGGCGAGAGGCCCCAATATCATGAAGGGCTACTACAAGAACGAGGCGGCGACACGCGAGGCTATCGAAGAAGAGAATGGATGGTTCCACACGGGTGATGTCGGCGTCCTGAGCTCTGACGGCTACCTCACGATTACGGACCGCAAGAAGGACATCATCGTCACGGCGGGAGGAAAGAACATAGCTCCTCAACCCATCGAGACTCGGTTCAAGGCCAACGCCTACATTGCAGAGGTCGTTATGGTGGGCAACCAACGTCGTTTCGCCTCGGCACTGGTGGTGCCGGACTTCGAAAGACTCGGGCAGTGGGCGGAGACGCAAGGCATCTCGATCGAGAATCTGGAAGCTCTGGTTGACCATCCAAAAGTCGTGGAGCTCATACAGTCTCAAGTCGACGAGATTAACGCTGACCTCGCGCAGTTCGAGAAGGTCAAGAAGATACGACTGTTGGCGCGGGAGTTCACCATCGACGGAGGAGAGTTAACCCCTACTCTCAAGGTCAAGCGCAACGTCATCGAAACACGCTACAAAAAGCTCATCGATCAGATCTACAGTTGATAATGAAGGTCTCGACAGATCCTCTAACCCAACGTCGCCGCCAGTCTCCTTTCTCCTTTCTCCTTCCTCCTTTCTTTTGCAGCCGGAGGCCTGCTTGATCCAAACGTTTCACGTCTACAAGCAGTACACACGGGATTCGATGGCGCTTTCCGACGTCACCGTGGAGGTGGACAAGGGAGAATTCGTCTTCTTGACCGGGCCTAGTGGCGCGGGAAAGACGACTTTTCTCAAACTCATCTTCCGCGAAGAAACTCCCACCCAAGGCCAAATCTTGGTCAACGGACGGAACGTCTCGGCCATACCTGATTCGAAAATCCCCTACCTCCGTCGGGCCATCGGTGTCGTCTTCCAAGACTTCAAGTTGCTCAAGCTAAAGACGGTATTCGAGAACGTCGCCTTCGTTCTCAGGGTCATGGGTGTGCCAAAGGCGGAACGGAAGCGTCGGGTCTTTCAGGTACTCAAGCAAGTCAGCCTTCACCACAAGATGCACTCCTACCCTATGCAGCTTTCGGGGGGCGAACAGCAGCGGATTGCCATTGCTCGCGCCCTCATCAACGAGCCGGTGCTTCTACTCGCTGACGAGCCGACGGGTAATCTCGACCCCGACTTGGCGCTCGAAATCATGACCCTATTCAAGGACATCAATAACCGGGGCACGACGGTGCTGGTGGCGACTCACGACCGAGAGCTCATCACCCGGATGAAGAAACGGGTCATCACTCTCGAAAGAGGCCGGATTACAGAGCAGTTAAGAAGCCGCGCATGAACGCGAATAAGAAGGATTTGTCGGACTTGGCTCGATTCGGATCCTATTCGCGTTTATGTGCGTTTATGTGCGGCTACATTTCTTGTGGATCTTGGCGGCTTTGCGCCTTTGCGTTAGCTTCCTCTTATTTGCGTTAATGTGCGGCTTCAGGAATCCAGAAAGGATCGGATGCGGGCTACGACCATGTCCAAGGCAACCTTGTTCTGCGCCCCCTCCGGCACGATGAGGTCGGCGTAGCGTTTGGAGGGCTCGACGAACTCCAGGTGCATGGGCCGAACGGACTCCAAATATTGCTGAGTGACGGCTTCCAACGTTCGGCCGCGCTCCTCGACGTCCCGCCGGAGTCGTCTCAAGAGCCGCACGTCGGCGTCGGCATCGATGTAGAGCTTGATGTCCAGGAGATCACGTAGGCCCTTGTCTTCTAGAACGAGAATTCCCTCTAAGACCACGATTTGCTTCAGTTCCAGCAAACCTCCGGTCTCTTTCCGACTATGAGTGACATAGTCATAGGCAAGACGGGGTACGGGTCGACCCGCTCTGAGATCGTTCAAGTGGTGAATGAGCAATCCCGTGTCGAAGGCTCTCGGGTGGTCGTAGTTGATCTTGGCTCTCTCTTCCAAGCTGAGACCGGCATGATCTTGATAGTAGGCGTCGTGGGAAAGGAGCAGGCAATTCTCCGAACCTACAGAATCGATGACGGCATCGCAAAAGGTCGTTTTTCCGGCCCCGGTGCCGCCGGCAACACCAATTAAAACGGGTCGTTCCATAAGGAGGAAGTCTCTTCCTATCTTCGCCTAGAATCAAGCTTCTTCCCAGCGGCCAGGTCGCTCTATTAATGATCAAGCGCCGGTAGAGTCTCTTTCCTCTTGAAAACACAAGGTTTAAATTCACGTCTTCAAGTTTTTTGGGTATAATGTCGCCTACCGATGCGGTTGCTGCACACCGTCCTCTATTGTTTGGAGGAAGCGTTCGTTGATTTATGGCGGAACCGTCTCGTCAACGTCGTATCCATCGCCACTATCGCCGTCTCTCTCTTTATACTCGGTATTTTTGCCACCATCTCGTCCAACCTGAATCTACTCCTAGCCGGATGGTCCGATCGGGTCCAGATCACGGTCTACATGAAGGATGAGGCCGGAGCTCGAGAACGAGAGGAAACCGAAGAGCTTCTTCGTAACTGGCCGGAAGTAGAATCGTTCGAATACATCTCCAAAGAAGATGCTGTACAACGCTTTCAGGCGTACTTTCCGGAGCTCGACACGCTACCGAACTTGCTCGACTCAAATCCACTGCCAGCCTCCTTCGAGATCCAGGTAGCTCCCAGCCACCGTTCTCCAGAGCAAGTACGACAACTAGTGGAACGGCTCGAGGGCAAGCCTGGAGTCGAGGAAGTGGATTACGATTTATTGTGGATCGAGAGGCTGACGAGCATCATCGACTTGGTCCGAGCCCTTGGGTTATTCATCGGTGGCGCACTCATCGTGGCTTCGGTCTTCACGATCTTCAACGTCATCAAGCTAACCGTATACGGGCGTCAGGACGAGATCGGCATCATGCGTTTGGTGGGAGCCACCCATGCCTACATTCGAGGACCGTTTCTCGTAGAAGGAATGCTCCAAGGAGGTGTGGGCGGTGCCTCTGCAATCATCCTTCTCTACGCCGTCTACGAATACTTCATCCGACGGGCTCTGGCTTCTTTCAGTCTATTCACAAGCGCCGAATGGATGCGCTTCCTTTCATTGGATATGTTGGTGGGCATCATTCTTGGAGGCATGCTCGTAGGTCTCATCGGCAGCACGCTTTCAGTACGCCGCTTTTTGAGTAATCCCGTCTAGTGCCCGGCACCCGCCTACGCCGTTGGCAATAGTAGCATTTCCAACGGCTACGTCGAGGTCTCGCCGTAGCTCGGCCCATCGTTAGTTGAGCCGAAGCGAAGGCGGACAGCCGGGCCTACGACTGCTCGACTAGGCGGACTCGACTGCTCAGTAGCGACATCCAATTACGGGGGGTTTAGAACTTGTAGGTTTTGCCTTGTTGGAGAAGCTCCATCCTTTTGAGGCGGAGCGAGCGGAGCTGCCGAACGATACGAGGTCGGTCGGCGGGTTTGAGATGGTTGATGAGAACGCGAACTCGGCGAGAGACTTTCCGTAGCTCCCTCTCCAAGAGCTCCGGCGTCATATGACCGCTCACTCGAGCCAAACCCTCGTCTTCATTGGAGAAGGAAGTTTCCGTTATGATCGCCTTGAGATTCTTGATTCGGTTGGCAACCTCCCAGACCAGCTCAGTGGGCCCGGTGTCACTCGTGAAAACGATGGTGCTCTTCGCTTCCTTTATGACGAAGCCGGTCGTGGGAGTAATATGATTCACCGGTATTGGGGTGAAGGTGAGTTTATCCAAGCGGAAGGATTGTCCGTCATGAATCTCCTTGAAGCGGAGTGTCGGCGTACGATGGCTGGGAAGTCGCGTAAAGTCCGGCCACAACACATCGTTGAACATGTGCTTGCGGAGACTCGCCACCACCGGAGGAGTGCCGTATACCGTGACCGAACCCTCGATTCTCCCAAAAATATTGTCTGCAAAGAAGGGCAACCCATTATTATGATCCAGATGAGAGTGGGTAATAATGACGTTGCGGACTCGTAGTTGCTCTTCCAGAGTGAGGGTATGGGTGAGTGAACCGGCATCCAATGCAATAGTGTCGTTGAGCAGGTAGCAGGACAAGTATCGCCCTTTGACACTTCCACCGTAACAGCCGAGGACCCTAAACTTCATTTCATCCCCGCATTTGGCTCAATGGTCATAACCCGTGCCACCCGGATCGCCCCCCGTTGGTCACATAAAGACCAAACGCACTAG
>JAUVQL010000147.1 GCA_030598165.1 Acidobacteriota bacterium
AAGACCGGCTGCAGCTGAGCGAAAATATCGCTATTCGAATCGACCACAAGGGCCAAGTTCCTAAGACGCATGACTGCTTTTTGTTGATTTAACAAGATCTTACGGGTTTCGTGACCCACTGTCAAATCCAAAACGGGGGTAAATCCCCACAGCGCAATTCGCCGACGTGGGGGCTAATCCCCTCGATATACATGGTTCAGAGATAGTTTCGAAGCATTAATTGCAATTAACATGCCTGTGAACGGGTGTAAATGGGCGCTTCGACGGCAGACGCGACATCCTAGTAAGTGTTTTGTTTGTAATATGATAGGGCGATTGCATTGTGTGAGTTGCCTGCGTCACCTCTTCGAACGATTCCGATTTGGGCCTCCTGTGGGTCTCTCGCGACAATAAATGTGACCCTTGGTCCCTGGTAGCGGACCAGGGATGCTCTCGAGTATCGGACGGGTCTCCCGCCTCGAAACAACGGAGAGGGCCGCGGAGCGGAAGAGACCGACAGCGAGCACAGCGATTTCGGATCGTTGTAGAATGCTCCGTCATGACGCCTTCACGGAAAAAGAGCAAGCTCGTTTTGGTCGACGGGAACTCCCTTCTTTATCGCTCCTTTTTTGCCATACCCCGCCTGACCAACCGGGAAGGGATGCCTACGAATGCCGTATACGGATTTACGACGGTGCTCAGAAAGCTCATGGCCGAGGAGAAACCAGAGCTCACAGCTGTCGTCTTCGACGCACCCGGTAAGACTTTTCGCCATGAGCTATACAAGGAGTACAAGGCCAACCGGCCCGAAACGCCTGATGACTTGTCGGTTCAATTCCCACACGCGAGAACGCTGTGCCACGTGTTAGGTTTTCCCGTCCTCGAGATTGAAGGTGTGGAAGCTGACGACGTTATAGGCACTTTGTGCTCTCGTGGAGAGGAGGAAGGATTCCGTGTTTTTGCGGTGTCTTCGGACAAGGACTTCCTGCAGCTTGTTTCCGACAGCGTGACGATCATCCATCCTGGGAAAGAGGTTCGCTACGACCCCAAAGCTGTCACCGATAGGTTTGGTGTTCCGCCCGACAAAGTCGGTGACGTTCTCGCCCTGATGGGGGATAGCGTCGACAACGTTCCAGGTGTGCCAGGTATCGGCCAGAAGGGGGCGGTGAGTCTGATTCAAAAGTGGGGATCTGTGGAAGGATGTCTCGAGAACATTGAAAAGATCACAAACAAGAGACAGCGAGAGGGCCTTCGGGAGCACCGAGAACAAGCCCTGCTTTCAAAAGAACTGGTCCGCATCGTCACCGACCTTTCCATTGACGTCGAGATGGAGCAGTTGCGATTCCGAGGCGCCGAGCGGGAGGAAGCATTTGCTTTCTTTGAGAAGCTTGGATTTACGACGTTGCTGAAAGATTACCTCCCGGCCGCCGCGATGGAGGCTACAGCTTCTTTACTGAGAATCGACTCGTCGTCGGAACTGAAGAAGCTTCTCAAAAAAGCACAGCTGTCTGGAAAGCTCTCGTTATCCCTCCTCCTCTCCGATGAGAACGATCTCACTTCGCCTCTTCTCGGATTGGGGCTTGCAATGGAATCCGGAACCGGCTTTTTCATGCCGGTGGGCGACAAGTGGTCTGAAGCCGATCTCCTAGATCAATTGAAGGCGGTCCTTACCGACGCTGCACTGCAAAAAAGCGGCAGCGACTTGAAAACGACTTGGAGGATTTTGATGCATCGGGACATCGAGTTGAGACGACTGGGTTTCGACACAATGATTGCCTCATATGTTCTCAATCCGAGCAAACGTTCCCATGGCCTCGAAGAGCTTGCCATGGAAGTACTTCAGAGACCACTCACACAATCGTCAGACAAGAAAGAGCAAGAAGTGCTTCCCGGCTTTGAAGCGGCACCGTCGGATTCCGACCTCCGCCAAGCGGCCGAAAGGGCGGAGGCCATCCTTTCACTCCAGAAACGTCTGGAGTCTCGGCTCGACGAAGAGGAATTGACTTCAATATTTCAAGATATCGAGCTTCCTTTGATCGAAGTCTTGGCGGATATGGAGCGTCTTGGAATCGGTCTTGACGTGAATCTGCTTCAAGTGATGTCGGTAGAGGTGGGCGGAGAGTTGGAGAAGTTGACCGCTGAGATCTACGAACTTGCCGGAACTGAATTCAACATCAACTCGCCAAAGCAGTTGGGAGAGATCCTGTTCGAGAAGATGAACCTCCCATCTTTCCGTAAGACCCAAAAACAGAGGATCGCCTCGACGAGAATGGAAGTTCTCGAAGAGCTGGCGGTCCATTTCGAGTTGCCGAGAAAAGTGCTCGATTACCGGAGCCTGAACAAGCTGAAGGGTACCTATATAGACGCATTGCCGGCATTGGTGAATTCGGAGACGGGCCGCATCCATACTTCCTTCAACCAGGCCGTTGCGGCCACCGGACGCTTGTCGAGCTCCGATCCCAATCTCCAGAACATACCCATCCGGACTGAGCTCGGACGACGGATACGGGGAGCATTCGTCGCTGAGCCTGGTTGGCAGACTCTTTCTGCCGACTACTCTCAGATCGAGCTTCGGGTGCTGGCTCACATGAGCGGTGATCCGAACCTCATCGAAGCATTTCAGAGCGGTGAAGACATTCACGAGCGAACTGCTCACCGCGTATTCGGTACCGATTCCGATCTTTCCGAAAAAGAGCAGCGTCGAAGAGCCAAGATCATCAACTTTAGCATCATTTACGGAAAGACCGCCTTTACATTGGGCAAAGACCTAGGAATTACGACTCGGGAGGCGCAGGCCTTCATCGATGCATACTTCGAGAGGCACCCCAATGTGCAAGAGTTTCTCGAAAAAATCATCAAGGAGGCGCGACTGACGGGCAAAGTCAAAACGCTGTTCGGGCGACACCGCTATATTCCCGAGATTGGAAGCCGCAACCGCAATACCCGCCAAGCGGCGGAACGGGTCGCCGTCAACGCACCCATTCAGGGAACTGCTGCTGATCTCATCAAGAAGGCGATGGTCGAGCTTTGGAACGAGTTGAAGAAACGCGGTCTGCGGAGTCGTCTACTGCTGCAAGTTCATGATGAGCTAGTTCTCGAAGTTCCGGGAGATGAGCCGGACACAGTTTCGAAGCTCGTGCGCGACATCATGGAGGAGATTTTCCCCTTGGAAGTACCCTTGAAGGTAGATCTTTCGATCGGAAATACTTGGCTTCATTAGGTCGGAGTTTCCAGTCCTTTTTCGGTGGCGACTTCCCGGTAAAGCATCAAGAGCTTCGACTCCATCACCGGTAGCGAAAACCTCTCCGCTCGTATCCTGCCGTTATCTCCGTACTCACGTCGTAACGATGCGTTTCGAAGAAGCTCGATAAGTGCTCGAGCCAGTTCTCGAGGATTCTCGGGCGGTACCAGACAGCCGGACTCTCCGTCCGCGACGACACTCGGGATACCTCCGACTCGGGAGGCGACAACGGGGAGGCCGACCGACATAGCCTCTACAATCACTCGGCCCATTCCTTCGTTTCGCGACGGTGCGATGAGGACGTCCGCGGCTGCGAGGTATCGGGCGGGTTCCTCTGATACTCCAGTGATGGTGAGCCGATCCAGCACCTGCTCCCGGCGAGCAAGGTCTTCCAGGACGGGTCGCTCGGGTCCATCACCCAGCAGAACTAGATGAGCTCCGGGTATCTCTTGGAGGACTCGTTTCATTGCGCCCACCGCGAGATCGAAGCCCTTGACGGGAACGAGGCGCCCCACGGCCAAAAGGTAGGCGTCTTTGTCGTTCCAGCCAAGCTGCTGGCGCGCCAGCTTTCGGTCAGGTGTACTGGCGCGTAGGGCTTGGATATCCACGCCACTCGGAATCGAGACGTATTGTTTCGGCCGACCGATCCCGCGCGCAAGGTGCTCTTCGGTGCCTCGGTCGGTCAAGACCACGATGCGGTCAGTGCGCTTGGCCGTCAATCGTTCCAACGTGACAAAAAACCGAGTGAGCGCCTTTCCGTAATAGCTGTGAAAAATGTGGCCGTGGGGTGTGTGGATGATTATGGGAACGCGGCAAAAAGAAGCGGCCAAGCGACCAATGAATCCCGCCTTCGATGTGTGTGTGTGGACAATGTGAGCACGTCGGCGTCGAATCAAGCTGATGGTTTGAGCCAGCGCTATACAATCGTGAACGAGAGACACCTGGCGTCGCAAAGAAGGGATGAGTACCAATTCGCATCCAGTCGACTTTGCTGTACTCGTGATATCCATTTCGTCACCACTCGGTCCGGTGGCGATGATGGTTCGGTAGCCAGCGCTGACCGCGGCGGCGGCGGAGTCGATGGTATTGCGGGCTGAACCGCCGAGAGTCAGACGCGTAATGATATGAACGAGCGTCATATCTCCCTCGACTCGACGGGGCGGATCTCGG
>JAUVQL010000201.1 GCA_030598165.1 Acidobacteriota bacterium
ACTGAATCTGGGTTCGTACCATAACCAAGTGTAATCACTACATGATGTCATGTCAAATCACGGTTTGCTCGAACGCCGGTAGGCCTCTTCATCCTCGTAAAGGAAGGTTTAACCAAAGGCACCGTTTCCGGAAATCGCCGAGTCGACAAATGAAGCAACTTCCCAACTTCCTAAAGCCTGGCACCTCCACTAAAAGGTTTAGCCAAACGCGCCGTTACCGAAGAAATGTTGTTTGAGGTAGGAAACCGTGTCGTACAGGGTCTCGCCGGGATCCCGTGCTTTGAAACCGAGCTCCTGCTCTGCTTTCGAACAATCGAGGTACCAGTAGTACCGCCCCATTTCCATGCTGATCTTATCGACGGGGGGCGTCTTGCCGAGCTTGTCATAGATGTGGTCCATCGTCTTGCCCGCAAACTCATATAGCTTGTCGGGAAGCTTCAAGCGCGGCCCTTTGATCTTCGTCATCCGCTCCAGGCGACCAAAGAATGTTTCGAAGGTCCAATTGGGCCCACCCAGCAAATAGCGCTCCCCGCTTCGACCATGTTCCATTGCTTTGGGCAAAGCCGCCGCCGCATCGCGGACATCGATGAAGTTGATCCCACCGGGAGGAATGGCGGGGACGTCTTTGGCGAGGAATCGAAGCACGTCTTCTGAGGACGAAAGCGTCTCGTCTCCCGGGCCGATGAGGATGCTCGGATTCACCATGACGAGCTCCGGCCCTTCTTTCATTTCACGCCAGGCCGTTTCCTCCTGATAAAGCTTGCTCGTGTAATAGGGCCAGTTGGCGATGATCTTGATGGGTGCAGGCCAAGTCTCGTCCGGAATCTCTTCTCCCTTCTCGGTCACGGCAATAGTGCCACTCGTCGATGACATGACGACGCGCTCGACTCCAGCCTTTTGCGCTTCCTGAGCCAAAACGCGCGTGCCCTCTACGTGCACCTGGTACATGACAGGCTTGTCACTAGGATTGCGCGAAACCTTGCCTGCGAGGTGGAAGACCTGCTCAACGCCCTTTAGAGCTCGAGCAACGATTTTCGGATCGGTGATCGAACCTTGAACGAGCTCGACTTTCTCAGCGAGCTCGGGCGAGGCGTTGAGATCGAGAACGCGCAGCCCCGTCTCCCCGGAGTCCAACAAAAGCTGGATCAGATTCTTACCGAGAAAACCCGTTCCTCCGGTGATGAGTGTTTTTGGCAATGTCCTTGTCTCTCTGTCGATCTTCCGCGCCCGGCACAGCCGGGCCTACGGTTGTTGTTTCACTGGCTCGGCGACTCGTGAGGACTTCGCTGCACCGAACTTCTCCCGAATGTCTTTGGTGTAGCCCTCGACGCTTATCTTTTCCTCATCGCGCATTCCCTCGACGATCCTCTGAACGAGAGCAATCACCATGCGCTCGGCTTCTGAGCTGGAAAAGCCTTCTCCCATTTTTTCCAGTGTCTCGTAAGACAAGAAGGGACCGACGGTGGCGGCGACGTCGGTGGCCTTCAAATACCAACTTCCCGGCGGCAGCGCATCGTACGTCGACAAGTATATCGGCAGCACTCCCACCTTGGCCCTGAGAGCCAGGTGGCCAACGCCACGCTGAAATCGTGCCATCTTTCCGGACCGCGAACGCGTTCCTTCAGGGAAAATGAGCAGGTTGTAGCCTTGCTGGAGTAAGTGGAAGGACCAGTCGAGGGACTTCCTAAGCGAGCCTTTTCTCTCCATCGGTACCAAGTTCGTGAAGTTCTCGAAGAAAGTACGCTTCACTTTGTTGTCGAAGAAGTAATCGGCCGCAGCTAGCGCAACGAGTTTCTTGCCTTGATCGCCCAACGCGATCTTGGCCAGTCCCATGTCGAGATGAGAAGCATGGTTGGCGACGACGATGAAATGCGTGTGCTGAGGGATGTTAGCTTTCCCCTTGATCTCCGGTTTGAGAACGTTGTTGTAAAACCACCGTTGTACGGAGGTGAGACCCTTCTTTCCCACCTCGGCGATGAGAGGTGGTATAGCGACGGAGTCCCCTTCCTTTTCCTTGGCCTCCATAGAGCGGCCCATCCCCTTGCGCGCCGACATGGGCGGTTTCCGCTTCAAGTGATCCGCGAGCTCGTGGATATCGCCCAGGTTCTTGAGAACATCTTGAATGGGAGCTTCTCCCCCCGCCGACTCGATGGCCGTGGCTAGCTCCGTGTACATCAAGGAGTCGAAGCCGAGCTCATCGAACCGCGTATCCTGGTAGATGGTCTGCCGCGGCTTCTCGGTAATGGTGGCCACCACATCGAGCAGCCAATTCGAATCGACGTCATCGACGCCTTCTCCGCCCGCGGCTTCGGCCTCGCGGCGCTGTCGAGAGATGTCCTCCACAACTTGGCGCCGCTTGACCTTCTTCGTCGCCGTCTGAGGCAACTCGTCGTCGGTGAAATAGAGCGATTTCACACGCTTGTAGAGCGGCAGCTTTCGAGACACTTCATGGAAGTGCTCTTCTATCTCTTGCCGGAGCTTCTCGCGGCTGAGCTCTTTGTTCTCTTCGTAATCCGGTAGGACGAGGCAGGCCACTCGCTCTCCCGCACCCTCCGGCAAACCCACGACGGCGAGCTCTTTGATCAACTCGTTGTCTTCGTAGATCTCTTCGAGCTCGTCCGGGTAGACGTTCTTGCCGTTTTTGTCAACGATGATTTCTTTCGAACGACCAACGATGAACAAGTTTCCGTCTTCGTCGATGCGTCCGAGATCTCCCGTGTACAGCCAACCGTCACGGATTGTGGCGGCAGTAGCTTCCTTGTTACCGAAGTAGCCGGCCATGACGTTGGGCCCCCGAGCGATAACTTCGCCGACGCCCTTCCGATCCGGATCGTGAATCTTAATCTCGATTCCCGGCAGCGGTTTCCCAACGCTCCCCGGGATCGCGCGCTCATCGGGGCGAGACACCGCTAAAACCGGTGCCGCCTCGGTCAACCCGTAGCCTTCGTTCAAGTTGAATCCCAACCCGCGCATCGTCTTCAACGTGGGCTCGCTCAACGCCGAGCCGCCGCTGATGAGGTAACGGATCCTGCCTCCAAAAGCCAGATGGATGGGCAGAAAGAGCAAGGGGCCGAAATTGAGAGGGGTCTCGTCCCGCAGCAGATAGTTCGCGTCGATGAGCGCGGTGACGAAGTCCTCGAGCTTTGTCGAACGGTCGGAGAACTTGCTCAAGATGCGGCGTTTCAGAGAGTCCCAGAGTGCCGGCACACCGACGATGCAGGTCACATGACCTTTCTTGAGCGTTTTCGACAACACTTCACCTTCCAGCTCTTCGAGGTAGGTGATCTGTGCTCCCCGGCAGAGCGGCAGCAGGAATCCCGTTGAGAACTCAAAGGAATGATGAAGCGGCAGAACACTCAAAAGGCCATCTTCCCTCTCGAGGTCATAGACCGTCAGCAACTTGGCTACGAGACTCGCGAAGTTGCGATGCGTGAGCATCACACCATTAGGATTGCCGGTCGTACCCGAGGTAAAGATGACGGACGCCGTGGAGGAAGGCGGAATCGAAGCTGGAAGTTGAGCAATACGTTCTTTTTCCAGCGGCTCATCCCTGAGCTCGAAGAGGTCGTCGAACTCCCAAATAGGGAGATCGAGGCCGACCTCCGACATCTCCTTTTGGAGGGTGGGGTGCTCTTTTCGAAGCTCCTCGCTAATAACC
>JAUVQL010000057.1 GCA_030598165.1 Acidobacteriota bacterium
ATGGATGAAGCTAGCTTCGCAGGGAATGTCCGCCTCCGCTATGCCGGTGAGAGTGAGTCAGAAGACTCCTTTCCGAATCTGCAAATGTCCTACAATCCAGACACGGCGTCGATCCTGATCGATCCCGGCCAGAAGCTCGAGCGTAGGTCCGAAGTACATTTGTTCCTCCAAAAGGGTATTTTGAGCAAAGAAGGTGTTCCCATGTTGCATAACCTACCTTCTTCTCGACGCAAGGCCGGCATACGTTCGAGACGAAGTGCACCCGCCGCTGCGGGAGGTGAGGATGTGGTTGTTGTCTTGATATTCTATACACTTTAATTGAGAGTGTTGACTGACAGCCCATCTCCTCTTTCGGCGTACGACTCGTCCAGCTCGAAAAACGCTACTGAGAAGGAGTAGTCCATTGTTGAGCGGAAGGTTTTTCGGCGCGCTCGTTTTGCTTGTCCTTTTATCTGGGCGAGCCTCGGCCCAAACTAACGATTTGTCGGTCCCTCGCTTCCCGATCCTCGACTCTCCCATGTCGCTCCAAGGTGATGTTCGTCCACACCAATTCTTGAGTACTCTTGGTCGTCACGCGGCCTGGTTGGGAAGAGAAACGGGCGAGGCCGAGGTTTGGGTTCATCCTTTCAAATTGGCCGCTGACTTTCATCTCGATTTTTGGATTCCCGACTATCTCGATTCCGTACGGGGGAGCGACGTGGCTCGAGCCGTTACGATTCGACCCGAGCTAGTGACCATCACGTACTCCCACGCCACATTCACGGTTCGTCAGCACATTCTTGCTCCCTTGAACGAACCGGGAATTCTAGTTTTGCTGGATGTGGAGTCCTTCCGCGCCCTCGAGATCGTGGTTAATTTCAAAACGGTGTTCCAGTATGCCTGGCCGGGCGCGTTTGGCGGCCAATACACCTCTTGGAACGAGGACGAAAGAGCCTTCGTTCTATCTGAAAGCCTCCGTGAGAGAAATGCCGTCATTGGATCCCCTTGGGCCGGCTCGGCCTCGTCGCATCCCGCTCACGCCCTTTCCGATACACCGAATCGATTCATCATCCCCGTCGACGCCCATCGAGCAAAAAAAGAGTACATTCCTATCGGCATTGTGGCTGCGACGGCACCAAGGCAAGATGTGTTCCGGACCTATCACCATCTAATCGATAATGCCGCGAATTCTTATCGAGAGAAGCGCTCTCACGTTCAAAACCTCCTCGCGAAAACGACCGTCATCGATACGCCGGACGACGAGCTCGATCTCGCTTTCGACTGGTCAAAGATCAACTTGGACGAGGCCTTGTGCTGCAATCCGGATTTAGGATGCGGCTTGGTGGCTGGTTGGGGTCCTTCAGGTGCGAGCGCGCGGCCAGGATTCGGGTGGTTCTTCGGCGGTGATGCCGCTATCAACACGATCGCCATGGATGCAGCCGGCCTCTGGCCTCAGGTTGCCGAGGGTCTTCGGTTTCTAGGTCGGTACCAGCGTGAGGATGGCAAGATCCCTCACGAGATTTCTCAGGCTGCCGGGCGGATGCCGTGGTTCCGCGATTTTCCATACCCCTACTATCATGCTGATACCACCCCCTATTGGATCGTCGCCGTTTCGCGCTACTGGCGCGCTAGTGGTGACGATGCATATCTGCGGGAAATCTGGCCGAACCTCCAAAAGGCCTATCAGTGGTGCGTGAGCACCGAGACCGATGGTGATGGGATCATCGAAAACACCTCGGGAGGGCTCGGCGCCATCGAGGTAGGAGAGATCGGTGAAGGGATCCACCAAGATATTTATCTGGCGGGAGTTTGGGTCGAGGCGCTCGAGGCGATGCGACAAATGGCAGGATACATCGGCGACGACGCTCTTTCCTTGGAAGCTCGCGAGCTTCACACGAAAGCCCGCAGGACTCTGAATGATAAGTACTGGCGTGAAGAAGAGGGATACCATGCTTTCGGCATTCTTCAATCAGGTCGCACCAACGATAACCTGACGGTGTGGCCCGCCACCGCCGCTGCGTTCGGCCTTCTCGATTCCCATCGTGCAGAGGCAACCCTTACCCATCTTGCCAAGGACCGTATCAGCACGGATTGGGGAGCGCACATGCTCTCGACCGAAAGTCTGTTCTACGACCCCATGGCTTACAACAGCGGTGCGGTCTGGCCTTTCGTTACGGGTTTCGTTTCGTGGGGGCAGTATCGTTACCAACGCCCCTGGGCAGGATACCCTCTGCTGGATGCGCTTCAACAGATGACGTTCGACTGGGCGCGCGGACGCCATCCGGAGCTACTTTCAGGAAGCTATTACCGTCCTCTAGATACAGCGGTTCCACAACAGTTCTTTGCGACGTCGATGCTCGTCACTTCGGTCCTCGAAGGGATGCTCGGTTGGGAGCCCGATGCTCCTCGGTCACAAGCGACCCTTACTCCGCAGCTTCCACCCCAATGGAAGAAGGTGAGGATTCGGAACCTCCAGGTCGGGAAGACCTCTATCGATGTCACGATATGGCAGCACCTCGAGGAGACGATCGTCGAGCTCAAAGGACGTGGTCCCAAGGTCACGCTCGACGTGGTACTGCCAGTGCCGGCGGGAGCTCGGAGTGTCGATGGTGATCCAGAGCCACATGTCGATACAAGTGGCAGGCGCGCGACGATTCGAGCTCGAGTCGACGAGCGAACGAGCAGGATTGGATTGCGTTGGAAAGAAGGTCTCATTATCGAGCCTCCGACCGTCGATCTCGAGCCAGGGCAACGTAGTCTCGGGGTTCGGATTCTCGATTTTCTTTACAAGGATGACGTCTGGTTTGTAGACCTCGAAGGGATCGCTGGTAGAACCTACGAGATCCAGTTTCATGGAGAAGCAGTCTCCAGTGTGGAAGGAGGACGGGTTGTGCGCCGCGATGGCAATGTCAGTACTGTAGCCGTCGAGATTCCTTCCGGCACGGGCCGAAAAGAAATCCAGATAAAGTTGAAGAGATGAATCATGAGAATTTGCGTTTACTGTGCCTCGAGTCAGAGGATCGACCGGATCTACCTGGAGACTGCAAGAAGCTTGGGCGGTATTCTTGCCAAGCAATCAGTGACCATCGTATATGGCGGTGGGGGCACGGGGTCGATGGGCGCCGTTGCAGATGGCGCACTCGAAGAGGGAGGCCACGTCGTCGGCGTGATTCCCGAGTTCATGTACGACCGACATCGCCTGATGTGGGGAGTTGTAGAGCATCCTGAAGAGGTACTCACCGCTATCGAGAACGCCCCGGATTGGTCGAGCGAGGCCCGTAGCTTCGCTTCACTCAGATAACATGAAACATAAAGGGTCAGGCCTCAACTCATTGAATTCACGGAGAGGCCTGACCCTTTTGACACTTACGACATATCGAGAATGGAGCCCATGGCTGACGGGCTTTTCGTCAAGTTTAGCTACCTTTTCCGATTATGAATCATGAGATCGTTATGAGGGAAATAGAAGTCCTCGACAAAATCGCAATTAGCGTCCAGAGCCACAAGTTGTTGAAACAGCTTTTGAAGGAAAATCCGCGGCTCGAAGAGATCATGCGAAACTCGCGGAACCAAACCGAAGCGCTCGTCGGCGTGAGGAACTGGGTCCTGGAGGTGCTGAGAGATCGGCCGGCCGTACTCGACTTCCGTAAAAACGAACATCCTATGCGGGAAGATTTGGACGCGTTGGAATGGCAGGACTTGGCTGCTATCCGGATCCTCGACTATGTCGAGAATGCGGGACGCGCTTTTCCCGACCTCAATCTCCGTGGGGCGATTGCGGTCTCGAATCCCATTGAGCTCATTTGGTTGGCGGTTACGTATGGCACCGGTGGCGCAAAACCGTTCTTTTTCGAGGACATGCTCCATCTTTTTAGGCAGTTCACTGGAGCCAGTTTACGCACCGTTCACACGAGGGACGAGGTTTTGAAGTGGATGGAGCGTTGGCCCAGCGGACTGGATCCTCGCATCATCCAGCTCCGACATGAAAACCGAGAGCGCATTTTGAAAATCATCATTCGCAAGATCGATACCGGGGAGATCCGGAGCAGGAGATTCACCTTGGAGCCCGGCCTATCGGATGAAGAAAAACTAAAACGCGCACAAGAATGGTGGAAAGACAAGGACTTTCATTTACGGTTCGCCGCCCGCTCCCCGGAGCTCCTCAACGAGTTGCTGGGTAACTCCCTCGACCCGGACACGATGAAGATCCTTCTCGAGGCCAGGGACAAGGGCATCCCGTTTTTCGTCAACCCGTACTACTTGTCGCTTCTGCACGTGCGTGTGCCGTACTTCGCCATCGGCGCGGATCTAGCTATCCGGCACTACGTTGTCTACAGCCAGCAATTGATAGACGAGTTCGGACACATCGTCGCCTGGGAGAAAGAAGACCAAGTCGAGCCCGGTATTCCAAATGCCGCCGGCTGGATCCTTCCCTCACAGAAGAACGTCCACCGGAGGTATCCCGATGTTGCCATCCTGATACCGGACACCATGGGGCGGGCTTGCGGTGGGCTCTGCGCATCTTGCCAAAGGATGTACGATTTCCAAAACGGTCACCTCAACTTCGACCTCGACAAGCTGGCGCCCGAAGAGACTTGGTCCGATAAGCTCGAGCGCCTGATGCACTACTTCGAGAACGACTCGCAGCTCAGGGACATTCTCATTACAGGCGGAGACGCTCTCATGAGTAGTGACGGTTCTCTCGAAACAGTCCTCGATGCCATCTACGAGATGGCGCTTGGGAAGAAGAAAGCCAACGAGAATCGTCCCAATGGCAAGAAGTACGCCGAAATCGCTCGTGTGCGACTCGGAACCCGATTGCCTGCGTACCTGCCTCATCGGATCACTCCCGAGCTTTCGAAGAGACTGCGCGATTTCCGGGAGAAAAGCCTCAAGATTGGTATCAGGCAGTTCATCATTCAGACACATTTCGAGGCGCCCATGGAAGTCACACCCGAGGCCCGTGAAGCCGTCGAACTGCTACTCGCTGCCGGTTGGACGGTAACGAACCAGCATGTCCTTACGGCGGCCGCTTCGAGGAGAGGGCATGCGGCGAAGCTCCGTCAGGTCCTCTGCGAGATCGGGGTTCTCCCTTATTACACCTTTAGCGTTAAGGGCTATATGGAGAACTGGCACAACTTTGCTACGAACGCCCGAGCAGTACAGGAGCAAAGGGAGGAAAGTGTGTTCGGCCAGGTCCCTGAGGAGTTTTTCGATAATCTCATGAAGCTGCCGGAAGAACCGGAGCGGATCATCGAGAACATCGCTCAAATCAGAACGAAGGCCGACCTCCCCTTCCTTGCCACGGACCGGAACGTCCTCAATCTTCCGGGCGTCGGCAAGAGCCTGACCTTTCGGGTCATTGGAATCACGCGTTACGGCCGCCGGATTTTGGAGTTCGACCACGACACGACTCGGACGCATAGTCCCATCATCGAGAGAATGGGGAAAGTAATCGTCATCGAGTCCAAATCAGTTTCCGAGTACCTTCGCCATCTCGAGGAAATGGGCGAGGACGTTTCGGAGTATCAGGATGTCTTCGGTTATTCCGTCGGGATTACCGAGCCGAGGATGCCTCTATACGAGTACCCCGACTACGACTTCGAAGTGACCGAGGAGATCACGAACCTGGAACTGTGAACCATCCGCGCGTCCGGTTGCAGATGGCACAAACGGAGAGCATGACCGGAACTTCCACCAGAACTCCCACGACCGTGGCCAAAGCCGCTCCGGATTCAGGGCCATAGAGGGCAATGGCAGTGGCCACAGCCAGCTCAAAAAAATTGCTGGCTCCTATCAATGCGCCCGGAGCCGCCACGTTATGTGGAACTCGGAGAAGTTTCATCAAGCCGTACACCAATGAGGAGTTGAAGTAAACCTGAATGAGTATGGGAATAGCGATTAGGATAACGTGAGAAAATCGGCTCGTGATGTTATCGGCTTGAAAAGCGAATATGAGAACAAGAGTGGTCAGTAGCGCGAGTATCGCAACGGGTTGGAAGCGCGAAACGAAGCTCGTCTCGAACCAATGAAGGCCCCGTTTTCGCACGAGCACCGCTCGGGTCAGGTAACCTGCGACGAGCGGTATTACGATAAAAAAGATGACGGCATAAAGAAGAACCTTGAATGGAACCGTCAAGTTGGAAGCGCCACTAACGAGAAACTTCACAATGGGAGCGAAGAGCACCAGCATGATCAAGTCGTTCACGGAGACTTGTACGAGTGTGTAGGCCGGGTCACCTTTGGTTAGGTAGCTCCAAACGAAGACCATGGCCGTACAGGGGGCTGCGGCGAGAATGATGACCCCGGCGACGTACTGGTCAGCCAGTTCGGGTCCAATCCACGGCAAAAACAAGTGCTTGAAAAAGAGCCATCCTAAAAACGCCATGCTGAACGGTTTGACGAGCCAGTTGACGACTAGAGTAACGATGAGACCCTTCGGTTTCTTGCTCACACCAACGATGGAGGCAAAATCAACCTTTAGCATCATGGGGTAGATCATGAGCCAAATGAGAACAGCGATAGGTATGTTGATTTGACTCCCAGCACCAAACTCCAGCCCCCGTAGCGTTCCGATGAGCTCCGGTGTGCCTTTCCCGATAGCC
>JAUVQL010000055.1 GCA_030598165.1 Acidobacteriota bacterium
CAGGAGATACCGGTTTTCAGGATACCCCTTACAAAGTCCGGGGTGGAGACTGAATTTCAACGGATGGAAGCAGCGCTCAGGTTGTCACGGCGGCAGTTACAGGAATTGAAATCGCGCACGGTGGATGCGCTAGGGGAGGAGCACGCCTATATTTTCGACGCGCAGATCCTGATGCTCGAAGATCCCCTGCTGGTGGAGCGGGTCTTGTCCATCATTCGGTCACAGAGGGTCAATGCTGAGTGGGCTCTCAAGGTTACTCTCCGTGAATTTGCGGATGTGTTTGATGGGCTCAAAGATGAGTACCTTCGAGAACGAAAAGGTGACATTTTTGATATTTCCGGCAGACTTCTTCGCAACATGGCCGGGGGCCAACAGCGATCACTCGGAAAGCTGGAGCGGGAGTACGTTTTGATATCGGAGAATGTGCACCCATCTGATACAGCGCAACTCGACTGGGAGCACACTTCCGGCCTGGCCATGGAAGAGGGGAGTCCCACCTACCATACCGCTATCATCGCACGTTCGTTGGGAATTCCTTGCGTGGTTGGTGTCAATCAACTTATCGGCCAAGTGGATCCGGGGGCGACACTGATTTTGGACGGTGGCCAAGGAGTTGTCGTTGTCAATCCGGATCGAGACACGCTGAGGGAGTACCGAGGAAAACGTAGAAAACGTCAGACGCTCGAGAAGCAGCTAAGCGGTCTCCGAGAATTGCCGGCCGAGACTATGGACGGTTATCGCATTGTGCTTCAGGCGAATGTCGATTATCCAGAGGAGTGTACTGCTGCCGCTCAACATGGCGCGGAAGGCATCGGATTGTTTCGCTCGGAGTGGTTCTTGACGAAAGGGGGTAACCAGCTTCCCAGTGAACAAGAACAATATCTTATTTACCGTGCTATTGCCGAGAAAGCGCACCCATTCAGCGTTACCGTACGTACCTTCGACCTCAGTGCGGGACAGTTCGAGACTGACAAAGATGGGGAATCAAACCCGGCGCTCGGTCTTCGCGCGACTCGCTATTTGCTGCACCACAAAGACCTTTTTAGGGTCCAACTCAGAGCTATCCTTCGAGCACAATCGAAGGGAAATCTCAAAGTCATGTTTCCCATGATAAGCGGTGTGGAAGAGCTGCGTGCGGCGAAGGCGGTATTGGAAGAAGCAAAAGAGGAGCTTCAAGCAACGGGTCAAAAATTCAATCAGGATTTACCTTGTGGTGAGACATTGGAGGTTCCCTCCGCAGCGGCGACGGCAGATTTACTTGCCAAGGAAACTGATTTTTTCAGCATCGGGACAAACGATCTGATTCAATATCTTCTCGCCGTGGACCGCGGAAACGAGAAAGTGTCCTACTTGTACGAGCCGCTGCACCCGGCCGTTTTGCGCACGATTCGATTTGTCATTGAATCTGCCCATAAGGAGGGGATCAAGGTCGCCATGTGCGGTGAAATGGCGGCGGACCCGCTATTGGTTGTGGTCTTGATTGGGCTGGGTCTTGATGAGCTTTCCATGAACTCGATGTCTATCCCTTCCGTCAAAAATATCACACGTGGTCTTTCTGCGGCAGAAGCAAAGGAGATTGCCGACCAAGCACTGGAGTTACCGACGACCCGAGAGGTCGCGGAGTTCATCGCCGAGCGAATGCTGAATCAGATGCCTGAGGGGCTTTACTATAGAAGTTACTGAGTAAGAACTCAGAACTCGAGAACTCAGGGACTCAAGAATCTGGAAAATGTAGCCGCGAATTAACGCACATTAACGCGAATAAGATCTGAACGAAAATCGAGCCTATCTTTATTATTTGCGTTCATTCGCGTTTATTTGCGGCTTCTTTGAGGAACTCGAGAACTCGAGAAGCCTAATTTCGTTGTTTGAGAAGCTCGTCCACGGCTCGGACGAGGTTTTCGAAAGGCTCATCGGTGCTGGGTGCTCGTCGTAGCTCACCCTTACGGTCGATTAGGAAGTTAGATGGATAACGAGCAACGGTGCTGAAAATGTCTGGAATCTCACCGTTGGCCGTCAGGAGCGGATAGGACACCCCGATCTCCTCAGAAAATGAACGCTGCGTTTCGGGTTCCTCCATAGAAAGTCCAAGGACGACAAGACCTTCTTCCGCCTTATCCTTGTAGAGTTGCTCGAGATCGGGCATTTCCCGACGGCAGGGCCCGCACCAGGTGGCCCATATGTTCAACAGTACGACTTTTCCTCGGTAATCTGAAAGGCGGTGAGTATTCCCCGCTAGATCGACGGTTTGCATCTCTGGGGCCGGTACCTGGTCTAAGGCGAGATTTGCAGCCTGTCGAGTCCTTTGAATGAGACCGTTGACGGGAAACCAAAGCATGGTTAGTGACAGAGTAGCAATGGCCAAACCTATCTTGGTCACCGTAGTAAATCCACGCGAGCTCATTCGATCGAGTAACGCGGATACGAGGGTCACGAAGAATGGAAGTGCCATTGCCACGGTGGTCATCGTCAAACGAAAGACGAAGTCTGCATCACGGTTCTCGCTGGCTCGGGTAAGGAGCGTGTAGGCGGTCGAGCCGAGAAAGGCGGCGAGAATCGGGGATAGGATACCGAAGACGAGAGTCCTGTATCTTTTCATAGTAGTATGCTCAGCATGATTGCCAGGCACAGCCTGGCCGCCTACGGACTGCCGTAATTTACTCCATAGATTGCCAGGCATAGCCTGGCCGACCGACTGCCGTAATTTACTCTATAGCTCCAACACCGGAACGAAGTGTTGCCAGACGCTTCGGGCGATCCTTCACGAATCGCTCGATACCGGCCAGAAGATTGGTCGGGTCCAAATGGGCTTCTTCAATCACTTCGTCGAGGTTTCCACCCGTGCGCCAGCGGTCGTCGTAATCACTACTCATGGCATATTTGGAAGATAAGGGATTGAAGATCCAGTCGTACATCGTTCTTCGACAACGATTGGTGATGAAGGTCGAGTCCCACTTGTCGGATTCCGATAGTACGGAATTGCGATACTCCTCGGACTGCACCCAGAAGAGTTGAGGCGAGGGCACTGCTACGATCTTCACATTGAGCCCGCGGTCATCCAAATCAGGTAGTAACTTGATCAGATTCGCGGTGCTCATCGTACCCTGTACCATGATGCAACCGCCGCGGGGCTCACCGGCTTTGTAATCACGAATGATATAGGCGCCCTTAGCCGCCTCGTAATAGTGAGAAATCCCCAGTTGCTTTCGGTCCGGTATCTCAATGGGTGGTCTCGTCAAATGGCAGGCTATGATCGGCCAAGGGCCGGCGAGGGCCGCTGCCAACATCACGGGCACTTCGTTGTACTCAAACGGGTGGATGTCGCAGATTTGCCCGTCGGGAAAGAGCTGCGTGACTCCCGTGGCAAAAATCCCAAAATGGGTTCTCGAGTCGTCGGCGGTCTCCGGACCGGAGTGACCAGCGACCCAAATCACTTTACCGGTCTTCAAGTCGCAATCCTGTGAGAGCTGGCTGAACAGACGCATCGGGCCGTACTTCAAATAGGAGAAGCTGCCATAGGTGGAGCAAGTCCCAAAGAAGCCGAGGTAATCGTCTTCCGGAGTTTCGCTCATGTTCACAGTGGCCATGCCGACGCAAATACCGCTATTGGTGAACTCCGTGATCTCTTGAGGCAGCAAAGTGCCATCCGGATTTTCGTTTCGCTCATATCGACCGAAGTTTTTCATTTCGCCGAAGTCTTTAGCGAATCCGCTGATATTCGTCGAGTCGGCGAGGTCGGCGGCCATGGCGATAACGAGAGGTTGGTCATAATTCTGACGACAGTAGCTATTGATGTAACTTCCGAAGGCTGCCAGTCCGGCTCGGTTAGGCGCCTTCTCGCCAGGAGCCTTCCACATTTCCTTTGGATAACTCGTGACATCGAAAAGCTTCGGGTCCTTCAAGGGATTACCCTTGTGGCCCAGCTTGAATTGTGATGATTGGGTGGGAACACTGTCTCCTAGCTCAACGAGACGATTTGCCAGGTACTCGAGTGTGTCTTTGCGGTCGTGAAGTACCTGGACCACTTTGCCAAAATTGTTTTTGACTTGGCTATAGAGCGCTTCTGGGTTCTCGGGTGCCGATTGTCCAAATCCGTCGAATTCGACACCATGCTTTTCGGCGAAGACCCGCTTGGTCTCCCAGTACTCGGGGCTATTGAGCTTGTGGGGCGCACCGTGACTCGCGTAGTCAAATTTACCGTACTCGCGGCCTTTGCGTGTTTTCATCCAGGCCACGCCGGGTCGGCCGTTTTTTTCGGGCTCAAAGGACATGGCGAGGATCGCTTTGGTTACAGCCGCCCAGTCACTCCCGGGATCGGCCCCGTAGGTGCGCCAACCGTAGCTATCGAACCAATCTTCGGGTGTCCCATGAATAACGCTATTCACAGGAAAACTATCGATTCCGAAGTTGTTCCAGTCTAGAACGTACTGGAGGTTCTCGAGCCCCAGTCCCCAGGCACTGTTTTTCGTTTCGTGAGAAGCTCCAGCGCTGTGTCCGCCCTCACCCTCGAACGCCCATACCTTGACATCCTTCATTCCGGCTCGGAGAAGTGCCAAAGCCTCTCCTGCAGCCGGTGGAGAGCCGTGACCACTTGGACCCGTATTGAATTTGAAGAACAAGGTCTTGCCCTCCATTTCGGCATGGCCGGCGAGACCTTTGTTGCGGCGGAATGTAAGTAGGTCCTCCCAAACCAACATTCGATTTTCTGTATTAGGAACGAGGTACTTGTCGTCGCCGGTCCGTTTGAACATTTCCCTCAGGGCCTCGTTGTACAAAGGAAGCATGGCGTAGACGAGGGGGGCACAGTGCCCGGCGACGAGCACGAAGCGATCCGCGAATCGGAGCTCGGGCCGACGGATGTCCCAACGCATGGCACCGCTCAGGGTGGCGGTGACTAATGCGTGAACCTTGCTACGGCTCCCACCCGGATGACCACTTTGACGGTAATTGAGCATCATGTCGATAAATTGGTCTATGCAGTCTTTGATGAGCTCCCAATGCTCGAAATTCTTTTCCTGTGCCTTATAGAGATTGTCGATTGGACCTTGACTGTTGGTCACGGATACCTCGCTTCCATCTTCTTATGCATGTTTAACGTAATAGTCTTCGGTTGTTTTCAGGCGTCTCTCGCTCCGACACCTTGATCGGCATGAGAATTGCGAAGTTTGTCATAGCGCTCTGAGCACATCAAGCTCAAGGAAGCGGGCAGTAGAGGGCGGCGGCTGCTGAAATCGTCACATCACCGAGCTGCTTGGAACAGTTCTCCCTTTATAAAAACCATCTCGACTTTGGACAGCTCTTCTAGGGGGTGGCCATCAAAAACGACGATATTTGCCGATTTACCGACTTCCAGGGACCCCAGCTGATTCGATACTCCGAATATCACGGCAGGAGAGAGGGTCAGAGCTTTGAGTGCCTCCTCCTGAGGAAGCCCGTGAACGACGGCGGCTCTAGCTTGCTGGAGTAGCCCGGAGACGTTCTCCACGGAGCCGGTCTGAAAGGCGAACGTGACCCCTGCTTCGTGGAGTTGAAAAGGAGTATTTGGCGTTCCCTCCTTGTATTCCAACTCGTGAAACGACGCATCGGCCGGACCCCAAATGACCGGGATGTTTCTTTTGGAAAGCTCCTCAGCGAACCGGTGGGCTTCCGCCCCGTGGTTCAAGATAATCTTCAAGTCGAACTCGTCCGCGATCCGGAGAGCGGTATAGATATCATCGAAACGATCCGCACTCACGATGAGAGGCATCTCGGCTCGTACCACCGGTACCATGGCTTCGAGTTTCAAATCTCTTTTCGGAGGAGAAGGTTTCTTCTCGTTGCCGCCCTTTTTGTACTCGGAAAGCTTTTGTTCGTACCGTTCGATCTTGTCCGCATAACCTCGAGCATCGACAAGTGTCTGCCGGAGAAGGGCGGCAGCGCCCATCCTTGTCATGGGCGAGCGGCTCTTCTTACCGTAGCGCAGTTTCGGAGACTCTCCTAGGTTTGCGTGGACCCCGAAAGGGAAGACCACCGTCATGTCCTCTATGCGGGCACCGGCGAGGTCTATCAGGGCGCTTTGACCGGAAAGGAGGTTTCCCTCCGCGGCGGAACAAAGCACCGTCGTAATACCGAAAGATCTTGCGGTGGGGATGAATCGGTTATCCGGGTTGACACCGTCAAGGATTCTCAATTGCGGTGTTATGGGGTCGGTGGCTTCGTCGTCATCCGCGCCAAGAGAAGGGAAGTCGGCGGCACCAAGATTCGTAAATCCATCGATGAGGCCTGGCAGAACGGTTTTTCCCACTCCATCGATCACCCGTGCCCCGGCAGGAATCGAGACTCCGGAGGCGACCGCAGTAATTGTTCCGCCTTGCATAATGAGGACACCGTCATCAATGACTCCTTGGGTGATGGTGAAAAGTCGTGCACCACGGATGGCGACCATCTCATCTTGTGAGAAAAGTAGGGTCGAAGAAAAGGCGCAGCCGAAAACAATGGTTGAGAGCAGTCGATATCGATGGCTCATTGGCTTCCTCCGCCCGGTTTCATTGCGCTAATTGGACGCGGGATCCTGGTTTGCGTTGATAAACGAGCTTCCCGTCGATGAACACCGCTTCGGGGATGGAGTGAGTACGGAAAGGGTGACCGCGCAAAATGAGGAGATCGGCGTCTTTTCCGG
>JAUVQL010000154.1 GCA_030598165.1 Acidobacteriota bacterium
GCCGATTCTGTTTTTAAAGACGAATTTACAAATGCGGGTCCAACGTCAAACAGACTTGAAACGTTCCGCAAACGCGCGGCCGGCGGCCACCCTGGTTTCCAAGTTATCGGCCCTTATAGTTTGATTATACTCATAGGCTGGCGGGGCAATCCAGTGGATCTCTATAGAAATAGAGAACTCAAGAACTCGAGCACTCGAGAACTCAAGAATAAAGACAGGATTTCGCCGATACCCGGAATCCGGTACCTTGCTTCAGGTCTTTTCTGCTGAGTTCTGGGTTCTTGGGTTCTTGGGTTCTAGCTGCGAGGCTCTGCTAGATCCACCTATGATCAACGACGAAGCTGAATTCGGGCTTCAGTTTTCGAATGAGAACCTCGGCAGCCAACGAGCGGCCGCAGCCACGAGCAACCCACTCTTCGGGAGTTCCGCCTTTCGCTCTCGCTCTTTCCTCGGCAAGGAGACTAGCGGTCTCGGTCAGCTTGAGCGTGCCTTTGACCTCGACTCCCTCGGGATCACGAACGGATGCTTGATAAATCTCGAACTTTTCTCCCTCGGATCTTTCTCCCCGATGGATCTCGACGGCATAGGCACTGTCGCGCACTTTGAAGCTGGTTTTCGTTGCGGCGTGAGTCGTCATGCGGGCTATTGCTTCTCCAATTCTTCCGTCTCTGATATCGGGCCCATATATCCCTTTCGAGCTCGCCACTTGACGTCATCCCGCCGGATGTCAACTTTGATCTTCCGGTACTTTCCGTCTTTTTTGGGATTGGACGAAATGTAGCCTATCGTGTACTGGCTGAAGAGCTCCTCGATGATCTTGTCATAGAGCTCGTCGATGCCTTCCAAGTTATGAGCCAACGAGTAGGACCCGCCCGTCAAATCAGAAAGTCGTCTGAGAAACCGGCCTTGGGTGAAGGCCCGGGGTCGATTCGTCGCCAAGTTCTTTGAGAATTGAATCGTGTGGATGGTGAGGTCGGAGGCCTTGACCATGTCAATGCACTCAGAGAAGCTCAGCACGCTTCGGGAGTCCACTCCATCACTGAATAGCACGAGGGTCTTCTTGCCGCTATAACCGTAGACACGTTCGAGAAAAGTGCCGACGGTATCGTAAAGAGCCGTCCAACCTTCCGCTTCTACTTCGTATATTCGGTCGGCTATCTTCCGTTGGTCGTCCGAGGTGTAGGAAGATAGGCGGATATTTTCGTCGAAGTCGATGACGAACAATAGCTCGGTTTTGGGAATACTGGCGAGAAACTTGATGGCCGATTCCCGTACCAACCACATGTCATCTTCCATACTCCCACTGGCGTCGATGATGAGCCCAATCACCTGAGAGCCGGAAAGCTGCTCTTTCAGCTCCGGTGCCAATCCAAGCCAAGACTCTTCGAGACCAGCGGCAAAAAGGGCGATCTCCTGTCGCTTCCCATCTTCATAGACGATGAAGTCCTCGATTTTGAGGTCCTTGATGAAGTTACCTTCCTTATCGGTGACCGCCACCGGCACCGAGACCATATCGACTTGACTTTCGAATCGGTAGGTTTGAGACGGGGCTTCACCTTGTGCAGCAAACAACACGGTCCCGAAAGCGAGTAATGGTCCCAAGTGCATCACAGACTACCTCGTGGCTCGAGCCAGAGACTCATGGCTGCCTCAATGTTATCTCAAATGAGCCCTTCCAAAACTCTCGCAACGAGCTCGAAACGGTTAAAGGGTGGCATGAGGTAGGCACCTTCGACCATATCGCGGGCTTGGCGAAGCGACTCGCGGGCGATATCGACGCCCACCTGCTGCGCGGCGTCCTTTCCCGACGCGTTACGCAATCGCTCACGGACCGCAGTCGGGACACTCATGCCCGGCACCTCGTTGTGCAAGAACTCTGCGTTTCTGTAGCTAACGAGGGGAAGGATCCCGGCGAGAACGGGAATTCGAAATTCTTTGGCAGCCTCGAGAAATTTCTCGAGTAGCCTCGAGTCATAAACAGGTTGGGCCAAACAATACTCCGCACCGGCCCGCACTTTGCGTTCGAACTTCCTCATCTCGGCATCGAAATCGCTTGCTCCGGGATTCACGGCCACACCGATGTGAAATGGCAGAGCAGGCCCGATGACATTGCCCGCCAGATCGAGTCCACGATTGAGGCGATCGAGGATTTGCACTAAGCCGACGGAATCCACGTCGAAGACCGCCGTAGCATGGGGATAGTCCCCGAGCTTGGGAGGATCTCCCGTGACGGCCAAGATGTTGCGCATGCCCAAAACGTGAGCGCCTAACAGATCCGACTGGATGCCAATGAGGTTGCGATCGCGGCATTGGTAATGAAGGATGGTCTCGATGCCCACCTCGCGTTCCAACAATAGTGCAAAACCCAGCGCGCTCATGCGGGCGCTGGCACGGGGACCGTCGGCAATGTTGATGAAGTCGACCTCATTTTCTTTCAGCCACTGTGCTTTTTCCAAAAGCCCCCAGGGATTGGCCCCTTTGGGCGGATCGACCTCGACCGAAATCACGAAGCGACGACCCAAGCTTCGTGCAAGATGAGACTTTTCCTCTCTCGGAACGGCCTCGGCTTCGGGTCGGGGCTCGGAAGGGGCCGTAATATCGACAATGGACCGTGAAGGACCGAGAGCTCGCACCACGCCAACGATGGCGCCGATATGGGCGGGATTGGTGCCACAGCAGCCGCCGATCGCGGTTACACCGACGGCAAGGAACCGCTTGGCGTAATGAGCCATATACTCTGGAGAGCATAAATAGATGACCCGGTCGCCGACATACTCGGGAAGTCCAGCGTTGGGTTGTACCGACAGAGGCGACTCTGTCGCTTTCGAAAAACGCTCGATGATGCCGAGCATCATTTGCGGTCCGAGACTGCAGTTGACGCCGACGACATCGGCCCCCATGTCGGTCAGTCCTCGGGCAACCTGTTCCGGACCCGCTCCAAGCGGTGTATTGCCATCATCACCAAAGGTCATTTGGGCGATAATGGGACGACTCGGATCGAGCGAACGGACGGCAGCAAAAGCTTGGCGGATTTGCCGAAGGTCGGCAAAGGTCTCGAGGAGGAACAGATCCACTCCTCCCTCGAGAAGACCTTCCGCTTGCTCTTGGAAGTAGGAAAACGCTTCCTCCTCGGAGATGGTTCCGAGGGGAGCGATGGGCTTACCTAGAGGACCTATGGCTCCGGCGACGAGAGTGTTGCCTCTTGCTTCCTCGCGAGCGAGTTGGGCGCCTTTCTCGTTGATGCTCTTGACGGCGTCCGCGAAGCCATGGGACTGCAACTTCACTCGATTGGCCCCGTAGGTGTTGGTCTCGATGAGATCGACCCCTACTTCGACATATTCGCGGTGCACCGACCGAATCAGAGTCGGATTCGAGAGATTGAGCTCGTCGTAGCAACGGTTGAGAAGAACACCCTTGCTATAAAGCATCGTGCCCATCGCACCGTCACAGACGAGCGGCCGCTCCTCGAGACGTCCCTGCAATTCCTCTCGATTCATACCTGATCTTGCGTAGGAGCCTCAGGATTGAGTCCGAGCACGCTGGTCTCCAGTGATAGTGAGCGAGCTTTGATACTGTCGGCAAGGATGCGTCGAGCTTGTCCGAAGTAATCTCCGGGAACTCTCACGAAGGAGTAGCGCTGCCCCCCAAAATGTCCCCGCGCCCGAAGGGCAAGAACGATCTCGGGAGCTTCTTTCCAGCCGAGCCAGATAATGCTCTCGAAAGGCACGAATCCCCGTTCTGTCGAGATCCCCGTCTCGTAGAAACCTCGACGTATGCGAAAAACCAACGGGAACACGACCGTGTAGAAAAGTGCCATCAAACCCTGAGCAAAAATCACCAAGGCAGGTCGATGAAGAACAAAAGCGCTCAAGCCCGTGAGGAACACCATGAAGAACCCAATCCCGACGCAAAGATTGTAATACCAGGGTCGCGGTGGTGGCCAGGACAGAATGGAGCTCCCGGCAATCTTACGATATCGGGCGTAACGGACCAGCGCAAGGACCGTCCAGACGCCGAAGAGAGCAGCGAGTAGAGCGAAAGTTAGGTTGAGCGCGTCGTCCATTGCATGTACCTGTCAACAGATCTGACAAGTCCACTATAACCGATCATCGCCGAGGCAGTTAGTAGGCCTTCAGTCAGATGAGATGCCAGGCATAGCCTGGCCTACCGCTGAAGGGGGATTAAAGTTGATCGGGACCCTTGCCCCAAGGCTCTCTCTCCGAGTGATGCTCTTCACCGGCCTCATGATCACTAACGGCCTCTCTAGATCTCCCGATTTGCCCGACCAGAGGTTGGATGAACATCCGGGTCATATCTCTTTCGCCGTGTGCCGCCAAGGCCGACA
>JAUVQL010000222.1 GCA_030598165.1 Acidobacteriota bacterium
AGCGGGCGCTAAACTCCTTCGCGGAGGAAACCAATTGCGTATCGGAATGGCGCAAATCAATCCAACGGTAGGAGATTTGGAGGGGAATCTCCGACTCATCCGCGAGTCGCTCCGCAAAGGAGAGGAAGCGGGGTTGGACATGGTAATCGGCCCGGAGCTTTGCATCTCAGGATACCCACCCAAAGATCTTCTAGAACGTCCTCATTTTGTCAAGCAATGCCGGGAAGCGATAGAAGATCTCGCTGCCGATGTCCGACAAACTGCAGCATTGGTCGGATTTCCAGAGGAGAACAAAAGCCGGACAGGCAAAGCCGTCTCGAACTCCTGCGCCCTCCTCCATCAATCACGAATCGTGTCGGTCACCCGGAAGACACTTCTCCCGACCTATGGCGTCTTCGATGAAAATCGCTATTTCGAGCCGGCATCCGACAACACTCCCGTGGATCTTGAAAATCGACGGCTCGGACTGACGATATGCGAAGACCTCTGGAATGATCCTGAGTTCTGGCCCAAGCGGCTTTATCGAACCGACCCTGTATCGCAGCTCGTTTCTGCTGGGGCCGAGATCATCATCAATTGCTCTTCCTCGCCTTATGACCTCGGCAAAGAATACGTCCGTTTTCAGATGCTAAGAAATAGAGTCAAAAAAATAGGAAGGCCTATCGTCTATGTCAACCAAATCGGCGGCAATGACGAGCTGATCTTCGACGGAAACAGTCTTGCTTTTGGAGCCGACGGAACGCTTCTAGCCCGCGGAAAAGCCTTCGAGGAGGACTTCCTGATGGTCGATACCGAAAAGACGGGAAATCTCGAATGGGAGGACGATTCTCTCTCCGAAAGCCTCTACAAAGCACTCGTCTTAGGGACTCGCGACTATGCCTTCAAATGCGGTTTTCGGAGCGCCGTCGTTGGGCTGTCGGGAGGGGTCGATTCCGCAGTGACCGTAGCTCTCGCGGTATCCGCGCTCGGGAAAGATAATGTAGTCGGTGTCAGTATGCCTTCACGTTATTCCTCGGAGGGTAGTCTCACTGATGCTCGCGGCCTTGCTGCAAACCTTGGCATCCGCTTCGAAGTCGTTCCCATCGAGAACACATTTAAAGCCTATCTGGAGATGATGGAGCCTGTCTTTCGAGGACGAGAGCCCGACGTGACAGAAGAAAACGTCCAAGCTCGCATTCGGGGAAACATTCTGATGGCCATATCTAACAAATTTGGTCATTTGGTCCTCTCCACCGGCAACAAATCCGAATTGGCGGTGGGCTACTGTACGCTCTACGGTGATATGGCTGGCGGATTGGCGGTCATTGCTGATGTACCCAAAACACGGGTCTATGAGCTTGCCAGGTACATAAACCGAGAGACAACGATAATTCCTGAATCCATCCTTCAGAAGGCCCCTTCCGCAGAACTACGTCCCAACCAAACGGACCAAGACACACTTCCTCTCTACGAAGTTCTCGATCCCATTTTGGAGGCATATGTAGAAGAGGCGAAAGAGATTGATGAGATCGTGGCTCTCGGCTTCGATAGTACGACGGTAGAGGAAGTTATACGAAGAGTAGATGCCAATGAATACAAACGCTACCAAGCAGCTCCAGCTCTCAAGGTCACGCCTCGCGCCTTCGGCACCGGATGGAGAATGCCCATAGCTCAGGGATACAGGCGGTAGCCGTCTACCGAAGAAGACTATTTTGACTTGACTCGGTCGGAACCGTAAGATGCGCCTCTCGACTTGTAATGTGCAAAATGTTGACTTTTGTGTTCGGATCATTCGTCATATCCAGACACGCCGCTCTCGTTGCAGTGCCCTCGTGAGGCGAATTCATAGGAGGCTCTAACTCATGAAGCGTAACCATCTGCTCAACTTCTTTCTCGTTGTGTTACTCATAACGGGAACTGCAGCATTTGCCAGCGATGAAGCAGTCGATGAGATCACTCCCCCGCCCGCAAAATGGACAGATGCAAAAAGGACCGCTGTCCAGTGGGTCGACACCAACCATGACTTGGTCAACGGCCTCTCAATGGATCTATGGAAACTCGCAGAGCCGGGTATGCTCGAGTACAAATCAGCCACGCTTCTCACCGATGCGCTCGAGGCACAGGGCTTCACCGTTGAGCATGGTGTGGCCGGCATGCCGACAGCTTTCACCGCTCGTTTCGGCACGGAGAAACCGGTCATCGGCATCTTGGCTGAGTACGACGCTTTGGGTGGCCTATCCCAAAAGCCTGTCTCACACGCCGATCCCGTCGTCAAAGGAGCAGCGGGTCACGGTTGCGGGCACAGTCTGTTCGGCGCCGGAAGCGTCGGCGCTGCAATGGCAGTCGCTCAGTCGATTAAAGACGGGAAAGCAAAGGGCAGCGTCATTCTCTTCGGAACACCGAATGAAGAAGGTGTCGTTGGCAAAGCTTACATGGCTCGTGATGGTGTCTTCGACGGGCTCGATGCGTGTTTGCACTGGCATCCCGCTGACAAGAACCGTGTTTCGACGGGCGAAAGCGCCAACGACTTGACTTCTTTCGTGGTGGCTTTTCATGGGAGGACGGCTCACTCTGCCGGAGCACCCTGGAAGGGCCGGTCCGCATTGGACGCCATCGAGCTCATGGGAATCATGGCGAACTATTACAGGGAGCACCTCCATCCCTCCTACCGAATGCACTACGTCATCATGGAAGGCGGCAAAGCGCCCAACATCGTGCCGGATTACGCCAAAGTCTGGTTTTATCTTCGCGGCGGCACGCGTGAAATGGTGGACGAGATGTACGACCGGATGCAGAAAATAGCAAAAGCGGCCGCTATGGCGACCAACACCAACTACAATTTGAGGCTTTACACCTCAATCAACCACGTGCGCAACAACACTGAAGGCGCAAAGCTCATGCATAGCA
This sequence comes from Acidobacteriota bacterium, assembly GCA_030598165.1. The sequence goes on from JAUVQL010000222.1 coordinate 2,887, forward strand.
ATTTGCAGCTCATCGGCCCTCCGCAGTTCACCGAACAAGAGCAAGTTTTCGCCAAGGAGATCCAAAAAGCTATGGATTGGGAAGAGAAAGGTCTCGCGAGCGAGATCGACCCTCTAAAGGCTCCGAAGAAACGTGATCTCGACCATTACATCGGCTCTGGCTCCACGGATGTTGCCGAAGTTTCCCTCATTGCACCTACCGTTGGATTGGGGACGGCCACCTTTGTACTGGGAACACCCGGCCATCACTGGGCCAATGTAGCTTGCTCCGGTAGCTCCATTGGGGAAAAGGGTCTCATGGTCGCAACGAAGGTCCTCGCGGCAACAGCTATCGAAATGCTGGAACAGCCTGACAAGCTCGCGGCAATGAAGAAGGAGTTCGGCGAGATGATGGGCGGCAATAAATATGTCTCGTCGATTCCAGCCGATGTCGAGCCGCCTGTCCTTCCAAATCCTTATGAGAATCCG